>CAYXLQ010000007.1:25483-32175 GCA_964465775.1 uncultured Clostridiaceae bacterium | reverse complement strand
TTTAAAACAACATAATCCTATCTACAATAGTAGAAATTATATATAAGTATTAGACATTAAGGATTTAAACAAAAGAATCGAATCTACAATAGTAGAAATTATATATAAGTATTAGACACAACAAGATACGAGAGATAGCAGCTCATCTACAATAGTAGAAATTATATATAAGTATTAGACACATACTTACACTGGACCTAAGCGAATATCTACAATAGTAGAAATTATATATAAGTATTAGACAAATTAACACCAAAATATGATAGACATCTACAATAGTAGAAATTATATATAAGTATTAGACTATGAATGGATAGTAACAGTGTTGTAAATCTACAATAGTAGAAATTATATATAAGTATTAGACCAATAACAGACAGTGTAAGAGGCTCTTCATCTACAATAGTAGAAATTATATATAAGTATTAGACATCTACTCACTCCTCATCAGGAAATACATCTACAATAGTAGAAATTATATATAAGTATTAGACAAAATAGTAGTGAATGGGATAAGTGGTATATCTACAATAGTAGAAATTATATATAAGTATTAGACACTAACTATTAAAAAAAACCCAGCAAGCGATCTACAATAGTAGAAATTATATATAAGTATTAGACCCGTTTTATATACTTATTGGCTAAATACCTATATTTTTTAATACATTTTATCTTATTTTCATGTTTTTTATACATCTAATACTCATATTTATACATTAAGACTAAGGTTTGTTTTAGTCTATAACTATTATATCACTTTCTTCATTTTTTGCATATCCAAATTTTATTATTTCACAATTTTTACTAGTTTTTATTATTATAACGCTATCTGCCTGAGTAAACTGTTTCTCAAAATTATTCTTTATTTCTATTATTATATTATTTAATAATCTTTCACTGTTTGATATTTCAAAAACAGAATATTGCAATCTATATCCATATTTTTTTATAAACTTACTAAATTTATTTCTTAATTTATCACTTTGAATATCATAACTAATTAATATCATTCTTTTTTAACCTCGCTACAGGAAAATTATTAAAATCTTGTTCTTTCATAAACCATCTATAATATTTTTGTATATAATCAAATATACATTCCCTGTATTCTAGTATTGCTTCTAAAAACATCATCATTATTTTTGTATTGTCTTTCCAATCAATTGTATATTTACCTTGTACTAGTATGAAATTTACCGTATCCAATTCTTTTAAACTATGCATTTTTCTAATTCTATAATCTATTATTGGCCTAAAGGGTTCTATTACGTCACATACTAAGGACTTTCTTTTATAAAATTCTTGGTGTAAATTGCCTTTATATATATCAAAACCGTATGTTCTTAAGATAGCTTCTATAAAATTAAACAATAATGTATACCCTATATCAAGAAGTAAATTTGTTTCATCATGTTTTACCCTTGGCTTTCTGCCTTTCCAATTAATATTTCCAAAAATAGTTTTAAAATATTCTTTAGCTGCATTCCCTTCTATTCCCATTATCGTATTAAGTTCTTTAACATTTTCTAGTTGTAAAGCATAATTACTCAATTTATATTTTAATTGGTTATTTTTTTTATCTCTTAAATTATCTATTGTTTGGATTTGATTATTTATTTTATTTTGTATTATTTTACACGATATGTCTATGCTGCAATTGTTATTATATTGTTTTTCCCTTAATAATGTATTTCCTTCCATTTCAAAATTTATTGTTTCATATACTTTAAAATTCATATTAGTTAATATTATTGAAAATCCAAACTTCTTGGTTCTTTCAATGATTCCTGATGTTATAGTAGAACCACCAACTATAAACACCATAAATAACTTATAACAGCTTATTTGATATTTTATTTTATTTTCACCTGAATTCACCACAAAATTATCATTTTTAAAAGATATCTTTTCTCCTTGGTGTGGAAAAACCACAATAATCTTTTTAAACATAAAATCTGGTTTAGTTAGCATATTACTCTCCTATCACAAGCAGGTTCATATATACAATTGTTACATTTGCTTATATTAGTTTGTTTGAACTCTCTTATATTAAACTTTTGTATATCTTTTATTAGTTTCCTATATTTATTATCCATCTCTAAGTCTTCTTTTGGGAGCGGTATATAATATGATTTGTTATCAATCATACTATATATTTTTATTTGTTTTATCTCGTATCCCATTTCCATCATAGAATAATATTGTGCGTACAATTTAAATATGTAACCATCATAAATTTGTTTTATGTTGTTTTTCCTTTCAACTAATAGTTTTTCCTTTTTATAATATAAATCTATCTTGCCCCTTATATTAAATTCTTCTGTATAAACTTCTAATGATTGGATTACATTTTTACTTGTTGTATAATTTTTAGTATCAATTGTTTTATGTGCATTTCTTCCTTTTGTTTGTTCCTCCCTATGATATGACATTTTATCTAGCCTTCCGTAGAGCTTGTGAAAATAGATAGACACTGGACAAAAAACATAGTCATTAAGTTCTGTTATTAATATAGTTTCTTCCATACTTAATACTCCAAAATATTTTCTTGAGCATACTTTAACCATTCATCATTTGATATGTTAAATTTAATTTTATCAGTGTTTGCTTTTTTAATTTGTTCTAATAACATTGCTCCCTTTTTAGCTATATTATATGCTCCATTGGCATCTGCATCTTTGGGTAATTTTTTATTTTCCAAATTTGTTTTAAAGAATTCTCCTTTTTTATTTTTTACAGGAGATATCATATAGTCAATATTACTGCTGGTTACACTATTCCTAATTTGCATTGTCAACTTAAATAAAAACATAAATTCCTCATAAAATTTTGCATCTTGTTTTGACAATATTTCCTTTTTAATGTTATTATTTTCAATGTCGTTTTTATTAAAAAATCCTTTCCACTTTTCTGTTAAATTTATCTCTTTAGATTCCCATATGTTACCGTTCTTTTTATTAAATATTCTTGTCCCATAGGTACAAATTGTCCAATTAGAATTAAGTCCATGTTTTGTAATGTTAAACTTTGAATAATCTATATCAAATTCATAATAGTTATATTCTTTGTTGTATCTTATATCGTCAATTGTTGATATAAATGACTGTGCTCTTTCCTTGTTTTCATACTTTATGCTTAATAGATTAGAAAAACCTGTTGTCGGATCAATTTTGCTTGTTTGCCATGCTGGAATATAAAATAATATTCCTGTTTGTTTTCCTAGCTTTTTAAAACTAGAAAATTTATTTGTAAGTTGGTAAGCATTTAAAAGTCCACCCGCTTCTTTTTGATTATTGCTTTTAAAAACAAGATAATTTAATTTATCAATAAGCATTTTTTCAAACTTCTGATATACCTGTTTTTCAAACTTTATTCTAGAATTCTTAAACCCATAATTTAAATCTTCTAAAACTAAAATAGCATTGTATTTTATTAAAAGTTCTGATATTTTATGTACAACTTGACTTAAATAACCTTCTTTAAGCTCTTTAATATTTTTAATATTTTCCCAGTTTTTCCTTGAAATATCTCTTTCTTTTTCTCTTTTTTCTAATAAATTATGATATTCTGTTTTATACTCAACTCCATTATAATTGTTTATTATATCGTTTAGTGACAATTGCTCAACAATCTTTCCTCTTTCATCTATTACTACAACATATATAAGATTTCTTTCTCCTCTATCTATTCCTATTATATAATTTCCTTTAATTTTTTTTATATTTTCATTAACTATATAATTTATATTGTTTATTCCATGATTATTAAAATTTAAAGTTATTGGAACATGAAACATAAATTTATCTTCTGTAAATCTCTTGTCTTTTATTAGCTCATAGTTAAATGTACTCTTTGGTTTTCTTTTTATAGTATCTGTATTTTTATTATCAATGGGAATCCCTTTTTCGTGAGTAACCTCCTTTTTTAAACTAGCTTCTCTATAAAACATTTCTGCTTCTCCATTAAGTTTATATACTCCCTTATCTAAATTATCTTTTTCAAATAAAGCCTTCCAATACATTGTATGCAAATTAGGCTTTCCATTATTATTCTTTTTATTTTTTGAAAAATCTTTATTATATATTTGGAACAGGTATAATTTCCCACTATCAACTAATTCATTAATATATTCTTCTGAATAATTCGAAAAGCTTATTTTGTAGCCTTGTCTTTCAACTTCACGATAAAATTGACTTATGTCTGCATATGCTTTTGTATCTGAAAATTTAAAATCAAAATTTTTCCAATCCTCATGAAGATTAATTGATTCCTTAAAAAAATCTATTAATTCGTGACAAAAGTTCATATCAAAGTTTTCACCCTTTTTATGCATTCCTTTATTATATTTATCTATAATATATTCTGAAGTTTTAAATGTTTCTTGACCTTTTTTTGAAAGAAATGCTTTAGGTAACATTTTATATGGGCCAGGTATAAATTTATATACCATTTTCCTGTAAATATTTTCATCAATTTCAGTTTCTTTATTAATAAATATTTTTCTATGTTTTTTATTCATTATACCCAAATAATAATCGTTGTCTTTTTCAAATATTACGCTTGCCTTGGCCTCCTCTTTATTTAAATCCCATCCTGAAAGTAACACCGCGTTATCAAAGTTTATTTTCACTTTATTAGTCGAATATGGTTTTTGTGTCAAATAATTCCTTATTTTATTATATAATGGATTTATTAGTTTTATATTATCTAAAGCTTGTACAGACCTAGAATAGAAAACTTCATCCTTTTCGATAGTATTATCTTTAATATCAAACATTTCTATAAACCTTTGTAAGTCTTTAATATAGTCTAAATATTTTTTAATTGAATTTGTTTTATTTTGATCTTTTATAAATCCTTTTAGATTTTTATTGTCAACTACTAGTATTGGTAGCAAATCATCATACGATGTTTTTACATTATTTAGTATGTTATTCTCTTCCGATTTGTATTTTAGTTGCTTTATATAGTCAACTATATTTGTTCTATTCTCATCATAACGAAATATAATATCTTTTAAATAACCAATAGAATAATTTTCTACTTTTTTTAAATACTTTTCTTTTTCTAAAATATATTTTTTTGTACCAATATTATTTTCACCTAGATAATTATCATCATAATCCCTAGATACATATGAATATATCTTTGACCAGTCATCAAGAACTTCATTTGAAAACTTAGTTAAGTTTTCATTTTTATTGATATAGATTTTATATATATCAAACTTATCTATATTTTTTATAGTTTCAAATATATTTGCATCCATTCTATTAATTTCTGTGTTTATTATTTTACTATATTCTTTTATTGCATTTATAACATCTAAATCCTTTTCAAAATTCTCTATTATAAAGGATTTACTTTCTACATCGCTCAATATTTGCTTATACATTTTTTTAAATATGGGTAACTTTATTTTTATTTTTTGTGATGTTAAATTTACAATTTGATTTATCCCTTGTACGTTAGTTCCATCTTCTTTTGTATATCCCGAGAGTATATCATTATATTCTGTTATTCCTTTTTGTGTTAAACAATTATTAAAATATTCTATTGTAAAAATCTCTTGTAAACTTACTTCTTTATTTATTATTTTTCTGATTGATTCTATCAGTGACTTTTCATCTATATACTCTTTAATTTTTTCATATATCTTTATGTTATTTATAAACATACTCATATTTTCATTTATAATTCTATATGCTATTGCTGTTTCCTTTTCTTCATGACTATACATGTTTTCCCTGTTTTTATTAAATCCAGTGAAATAAGTAGTAAATCTTTTAAAATCTTCTATATCTTTTTTTAATTTTTCATCTTCAATCTTATTTCTTTTTAAATATTCATCAAGATATTTTTGGATCATTTCTTTATTAAACAGCCCTTTATATTCTTCCTTATCTTTAAATACTTTAGATATTTGTTTCCTCAATTTTTCTTTTTGTATTAAAATTTCTTTTTTTTCATCTTCGTTTAAATCATTTTTCAAAAACATATTATAATGTTCTTCTAGATTTTGTAATTTAAAATCAGTTAATGTTCTTTCAATAAAATCTTTGTGATAGTCATCTATTATCTTTTTTACATTGCTATATGCAATTTCTCTTTCTTTGTCAATTTTCAATACGCCTTCTTTTTCAATGTTTTCTCTCGTTTTACCTATTGGTTTCAACTCGAATCTTAGAGTCTTACTTAATGGGTATAAATAGTTTAATCCTTCATATAACTTTTCTTTATTATCAAGTTTAAAATTTGTTGTGTTTTCCATTATATTTCCTCCTTACAAATCAGCTGATTTTTTCTATAATGCATAATAAAACCTCTTTACAAATCATGATATTTAATGTGTAAACCTCGAATTATTATATTATCTTTTTTATTTGTAATTTTAGTTCTACTTTGTTCTGTGTTAATATTATACCATAAAACCTTTTTAAAACCTTTTTTTGACATTATTCGACCTTTTATGACATAGTTATAAAAATGTTATTAATAACTTTCTCTATCTATATAATATCTTTTTGTACCCTTTTTTATAGATATTTATATTATATTCCTCGGCTTAACTTTTCATTAAAAAGGCTGTATAATAAATGTGGGCGTGAATAAAATTAATACTTCAACATTCTTTTTTTTCAAAAAATTCCAATTAACTCATAAACAGACTCTTAATCAATAGTGGGGGG
>CAYXLQ010000007.1:0-25383 GCA_964465775.1 uncultured Clostridiaceae bacterium | reverse complement strand
TTTTTCAAAAAATTCCAATTAACTCATAAACAGACTCTTAATCAATAGTGGGGGGTAAGTTAATTTATATTTATATTTTATATTTAATATTTAATATTTAATATTTTATTTTAAAATATTAAAGTCAAAAGAAATCACATCTATGTGATTTCTTTTGACTTTAAAATAATTCTTTAACATCAATTTCAATTAACTTACTATCTTTTACTTTTAAAATTTCAGCATCCCCTAATTTAGATATAAATCTTCTGTCATGAGTAATTACTATTATTATACCATCAAACTCTGATATAACATTTTCTAAAGCTTCTAAGCAATCTAAATCTAAATGATTTGTTGGTTCATCTAAAATAAGAGTATTGATATTTAAAAGTGAAAAAATGGCAAGTTCTATTCTTAGCCTTTGTCCAGGACTAAAATTTATTATTTTTTTATCTTTGTCCTCATAATTGATACCGAATTGATTTAGAACTGTAAATACTTTATTTTGATTATCCTTAACTTTAGCTAACATATACTCTTTTAATGTACTTGTGCAACTTTTATTTGATTCTTGAGGCATGTATGCTATCCTGATTCCCGTGCCCATAATGACTTCTCCATTAATTGGTTTTAAAATTCCAACAATAGTTTTAATTAATGTTGTTTTACCTGAACCATTCTCTCCTGTAATCACGACTTTTTTACCCATTTCTATAGTATAGTTAATATTATCTAATATACTATAGTCGTAACCACAATATAATTTTTTTAAAATAATATTACAATTACCATCTTTTTCATTCGCAGATATATTTATTTTGAGCTTAGGAAGTTTTTTTGGTTTTTCATACTTTTTCATCTGTTCAAGTTTTTTCTCAGATGACTTTGCTGCCTTTGCAAGAGAACTCGCTCTATCTCTTTCATATCCTTTAGTATATTTGTCATTATCTTTAACATTTTGAAACCTTCCAGATATAGCCCAATCTTTTTTCTGTTTTATCTCTTTTTTGATTTTGGTAATCTCTTCTTGTTGTTCTTCAAAAAGTTTTAAATCAGTATCATACTTTGATTCCATAGCTTCTAAATATCTTGAAAAATTACCTTTGTATTCTATGGCTTCCCTGCTAAAATAGTCAATATATATAACTTTATTTATCAACTTATCAAGAAAAACTCTATCATGTGAAACTATCATTAAAGGTACTTCAATTTTACTTAAGTAATCTTCAAGCCATTTCAAAGCATTAATATCAAGGTTATTTGTAGGCTCATCTAAAAGTAATAAATCTGCTCCCTTTAAAAGTACTGCTACAAGCATTACCTTGCTTTTTTGTCCGCCACTTAAATTTTGTATAGTGTCATTTCTCCTTGTTTCACCTATTCCAATACCATTTAACATAGTGTTAATCTTGTAATTAAAATTATAACCATCTAATGCTAAGTAAACTTCTTGCAACTGTGAATATATTTCTAAATTTTTAGGAACATTTAAATTTTCTTCTAGTTTAGACATTTTACTTTCAATATCAGTAATACCAACATAATCTTTTATATATTCTGATATTGTTTTTGAGGTGTCCAATATTTCCATTTCTTGTTTGAAATAACCTATAAGAGTATCCTTTGCTTTAAAAACCTCTCCTTCTTCTTGCTGCAATTCTCCAATTATTATTTTAAGCAAAGTGCTTTTACCAACACCGTTACTGCCAATCAAACCCATCTTGCTCCCGCGGTTTAATTTAAAAGAAATATTATTAAGAATAATTTTAGAATTAATACTATATGTTATACTTTTTACTTCCAACATATTCCCTCACCTCATTTCTGATATTATACTAATTTTATAATGCTTAATCAATAGTGTCAGTTAGAAAACAAGTATATTTACAGTTTTCTAACTGATATCTATTAATTAAATGACTTAGATAATAATGTAAGCATTAAGCTTGTTCTTGATTATATTAACTCCGATTGAATGTCAAACAACATCTTTTTATATGCTTCAAGTCCATAAGGATCATATCCTTTTACATCACCTGAAAAAATAAGTGATCTTGCTTGGCAATTTTTAAGTCCATTATTTCTAAATTCGTTAAATATTCTTCCGTTAGCCCATTCATTAATATAATTTTCATCAAAATCTGGCAAATCATCAAATTTATAATATCCTATTTCTAAAAGATAAGGGCATGTCAACATTTTACCATCAACTGTGATTACAAGGCCAGCCAAAGTAGCAGTGCATTCATTTCTTTCTGGTAAACCAAGCATGTACGCTACCAAGCCTGCATCAGAAATTCCTAACTTATAACCTTCTTTTGTTCTTTTGAATAATAACTTCTTCATTATTGAAAAGAATTCATTAGGCTCTAGAATTAAATTTTTATGTCTATTACCAAACGGTTTAAAAAGATTAAAATTGGCTGGAATACCCGTCTCTCTTGTGTAATCAACAATTTCATCCACATATTTAGCATTATAAGCATTAAGGGTTGTTAAAACTTCAACATTTATATTTTTTTGCTGTAGTTTCTTTAATGTCTCTTGAAGTTTAATATATTTTCCTTCACCTCTAATATAATCATGAACCTTTCCAATTCCATCCATACTAAGTAAAAGATGAAGATTCGGCAAATCTGCGAGAATATCAACCCATTTATCATCAATAGCAAGTCCGTTTGTAACAATAGTAATAGCCATGTTTTTGTTTTTAACATACTTTATCATTTTATATAAATCTTTGTGGCAAAATATTTCACCACCCACTAAATTAATTTCGTAGACATTTGTATGACAAAGAATATCTACAATTTTCTTAAATTTTTCAAATTCCATGTATTTTTGAGGATAATCTCCTTGAAAACAATGCCTACATCTCATATTGCATGCAGTAGTTATTTCAATTTCAACACCGAGAGGAGCTTTTAAAAGGAGCTGTTCAGCTTCATTAAAAGTGTTTTTCCCAAGCCGATCTAAAATTTCTTTTAAATACTCCTTTATCTCCTTTTCAATTTGTTCTTTTTTTACTCCATCATATTGTTCGATAAAAAACTTTATAACTTCCTCTATTGTATTTCCTTGGTTAATTATCATGTCAAGAGCTACCTTTCCTGTTTTATTAACCATTGTATTTGTTCTTTCGTTTGTAAAATACACCAGATATCCGTTTTCCTCTTTTCTAAATTTAATATTACTCATCAAAAAACCTCCTTAATATAATAATATTAAAGAGAAAACTATATATAGTTTTCTCTTCTTTTGTTAATAATTACATTAAAAACGATGATGTCATTTTTAAATTTTCTAAAACTTAGTGATACTTTTATACTTTACCCTTAATAAGAACACAACTTAAAACACTTTACTATTTAATGGCATTCTCCAAACTTTTTTTAACAGATTTGCTAATCTTGTTTGTTCCCAAATGATGTGGCTTTCCTCCGCAGGATCTTAGGCAACAACCAGTTTCAACTGGCTCTGTACACGAAAATTTGTTTAAAATTTTAGGCGATTCATATTTTTCCATCTTCATGAGAATTCTCCTTTCATCCATCAATAATAGTTATACTGACATCATCACTCTTAATTTGCATTTATATTATCACAACTGTTTAATTATGTCAATATTTACCTCTACATTTTAGACATTTACAGCCATTTAATAATTATTCTTTAAAAGCAGTTCAAACTCTTCTACTACTGTATATATTGTATAATGAACTCAATATTATTATACAGCCTAAAAAGAAGTGAGGCAAAGATAATTTCATTATCCTTACCCCAACATTTGACATTGAGCCTAAATTTTTGGAGGCGCCACCCGGATTTGAACCGGGGATCAGAGTTTTGCAGACTCGTGCCTTACCGCTTGGCTATGGCGCCTAATATATTGTTTTATTCTTAACTAATTAAGTTTTTACATTATAGCATATGATAATTATATTTACAATATTACACATTATATTATTTATAATATAAAAATGGAGCGGGAAACGGGGCTCAAACCCGCGACCTCTGCCTTGGCAAGGCAGCGCTCTATCAACTGAGCTATTCCCGCAAACCATATTATAATATATGTTTTAAATTAAAATATAATACATATACAATAACAAATGGTAAAATATGTTTATTTTTCCATTTGTCTCTTGGTGCCTTGGGACGGAATCGAACCGCCGACACAGGGATTTTCAGTCCCTTGCTCTACCGACTGAGCTACCAAGGCAAATAAAAAAAATGGCGACCTGAATGGGACTCGAACCCACGACCTCTAGCGTGACAGGCTAGCGTTCTAACCAACTGAACTACCAGGCCAAGTAAAAAATGGTGGGCACAATAGGGCTCGAACCTATGACCCCCTGCTTGTAAGGCAGATGCTCTCCCAACTGAGCTATGCGCCCATCTTTTACCTGTTGCCGAGTTCTATTATAATAAAAAAAACATGCTTTGTCAACATGTTTTTCTTATTTTCTTATATTTTAAAGTTACTTTATTTCACTTTGTCTAATTTTCTTGTTATTCCAGTTATAACTATACCAGAAGACAATAGTATTGTTGCAAGTATCATGAAGCCTGATATGTATGGTAATGCAGATAATATGTATATTGCTGAATATATCGCTATTAATAATAACACTTCTTTAGTCTTTTTATTTTCATCTTTTAGTTTATCTTTAAGTAATTCAAACATTACTGAACCAACTATAAATTTAGCTAGTATAATGGTTATTAATATAAGCGAAATATAGATTATTAATAGTGGTCCTCCGATAATTGCCATTTCATATATACACATACCTAATAGTAAAAAGATTACAAGGGGTATTGTTACAAGCCCCACTACTCCAATTAGTATAGTATACCTAGAGTATTTGTTAGCTTTTTTAGCTAAAGCATCAAACATATTAGGTAACATTTTTCTTATTATTAAATTAACTATTACAAATAACGTAATTGCAGTTATAGCTTCAAGTATCTCTCTAATCATATAATTTGTTTTTTCTGCTTTTGTCATCACATTACTTTTCATTTTTACAACAACTGCATTTGGATATTTAGATGACAAATTAATTTCTGAATTAGTTTCAATATATATGTTTCCATTAATTGTTACGTTTTCATTTATTTCTATTTTTTCACTCTGCACTCTAAAATCTTTTTCCACTATTCCTTTCATATTCATTTCAGGAGTAGTTGCAATAAAGTTACCTTTTACTTCACCACTACTTTCAATAATCTTTCTTGCTAATAGAATAGCATCTCTATTTATAACTGCTGATTCTGTTATAAATATACTCTCTGCTATAACAATTAGATCTTTTGTTATATTACCCTCAATTACAACATTTGTTCCTATTATAACTGGATATTCAACACTACCCTTTATAGTGATTGTATCCCCAGATATAAGTCCTTGTATCCCTTCTAATTCATCTGTAATGTCTATGGCTTTTGTACCAATAGATATACCTGAGTGATTAACAGGATTATCAAAAATAGCTCTATCGTTAAAAATACGTATAAATGGTAATTTAATACCTGCATCTTCGCTTAATTTATATATCTTAGTATATGTTTTCGAATCCATAAGTCCTGTTTCATTTTCCGCATATATATTAGTTGTAGAAAATATTAATAATATAAATGCAAGAACAAAAAATATTTTTTTGTACATTTCATCACCTTTTTCCTCTCTTACATTCTAATTTTATAACGGTTTTCTCTTTTTTTCAATATGCATGTTAATAAATTAAACAAACAGGACCCTTAATTTTTTCATTATTATTATTTTGTTTATGCAAGAGCTACATTTATACTACTAGCAATAATTTCTGATATTTTAGCTATAACATTATCTATTTCTTTGGGAGTAACAATATAATTCTCAGAATCAAGAGCATTTGCTATCATATTGTATCTCTCATCCTTTTCAAAAAACTCAAATATATTATTTATCTTTTCTTCACCTATATTATTATTTGTATAATTTGTGACTTCATTTTTAATACTCTCTATTAATTTATCAATTGCCTCATTAGTTATTGTGGCCATATCAACAACTGTTGGGACTCCTACTGCAATTACAGGTATACCTAGTGTTTTCTCATCAAGAGCACTCCTTTTGTTGTTTACTCCTGCTCCTGGAGTAATCCCTGTATTACTAAGTTGTATTGTTTTACCAATCCTTGAAATACTTTTTGATGCTAAACTATCTATTACTATTAGCATTTCTGGTTTTACTTTGTCTATAACTGATGCTATAATTTCTGATGTTTCTATTCCTGTAGTTCCTAAAACTCCTGGTGAAATACCACTAATTTCCCTTGTTCCTGGTTCAATAAGATTATCAGCATATTTTATTATATGTCTTGTTATATTAATATAAGATATTACTTTTGGACCTAAAGCATCTGGTGTTACAGATCCATTTCCAAGGCCTACTACTAATACCGATTTATTATTTTCATTTGTCTCATTTTCTATATTCACTTTAGATATACCATTAACCAATAGATTTATATTATCAGCAAGTTCCTTTATAACTAGCTGTTTCTGTTCCTCATCCAAATATTCCATATCATACTTTTCAATTGTAATATATTTACCAAGCTCTTTACCCAGTGCCTGTTTTCCATTTTCATTTACAACATCTACTATTGTTGTATTAATTCCATCTTTATCTTTACTTTCTACCTTTATTCCATCAATATCACTTAAATTATGTACTTGTTTATATGTATCAACTCTTTCATCTGCCATATCTGTCCTAAAATTCAAATAACTCTCGTTCATAATATACACCTCATGTATATTATGTACTAGAGCTATTTTATTTATTCTTACATCGACATTACTATTTGTATTAATCCTTTTTCTGCATCCATCTCACCAATTTTACTTTTCTCATCATATTCACTTAATTCTTTTAATATTCTTTCTAATTGTTCTTCAGTATATTTATTAACTGCATATTTAAGTTTTCTATATACAAATGGATGAATGTTTAGTTCTGTTGATATGTTATCTATTTTTTCCTTCTCTGCTAATTTTATTAAATACATTTGCTTTACTTGTTTAAAAAGCATTATACTAATTCCTATTGGTTGCTCCTTTTGATCAAACAACTCCATAAGTTTTTTTACTGCCTCTGATTGCTTTTTATTAACTGCTAAATCCAACATATCAAACACTTTGCTACTTAATGTTTTTACACATATTTTATCAATGTGTTCTTTCGTAAGGACAGTACCCTTTTCAAAATATGATGTTATCTTTTTAAATTCGTTAATCAACATTAGTTTGTCTGTTGTGCAGCATTCTATTAAATATGCTGCAATTTCATCACTAACAACTATACCATATGCTTTAAGAGTATTTATTGTAAAGCTTAGGGCATTCTTTTCATTTAATCTTGCAAACTCAATACACATAGCATTTTTATTTAAATACTTCCATTCACTGGTTCTTTTATCTATTGAATCTTGTAATATAACTATTGTCGTTTCTTTATTTAAGTCTTCTAATAATGCTGTGTTTATTTTTAAGCCTGCATCTTTTAACACTATTAACTTTTTCTCTCCAAAAAAAGAAATATTATCTATCAGATCAGCAAGCATGTCAATAGATGTTTTATCAAGAATAAAATAGTTTACTCCTAATTCTAGACTTTCAAAACATTTTTTTATTTTTTCAAGATATCTGTTTTTATCGTATTCTTCTTCTCCATATAGTAAATATACCCCTGATATGTTTTTGTCCTTTATTCTAGCTTCTAGCTCCTTTAAGCTCATTTTTTAGCACCTCCATTTGTTCTAAAGATCTTTTTGCATACATTTCATATTTTAATTTTTTATCCTTGATTTTTTTATTCACTTCAAGTGGTTTTATAATTCCAAAGTTAGCATTCATAGGTTGATAATCTTTAACTTCTGTAGACACATGTTTAGCTAAACTTCCAAACATAGTTTCCTCTTTCCAATCTAATGTTTTACCCTTTAATCTCGTTAATATATTATATGCTATCATTAATCCTGATGCCGTAGATTCTACGTAACCTTCCACACCTGATATTTGTCCAGCAAAAAATATATCTTCATTTGACTTTAATGAGAAATCACTTTTAAGTAATTTAGGTGCATTTATAAATGTATTTCTGTGCATTACTCCATATCTTAAAAACTCTGCATTTTCAAGTCCAGGAATGCTTTGGAATATCTTTTTTTGCTCCATAAATTTTAAACTTGTTTGAAATCCCACTAAGTTGTACATAGTTTGTTCTTTATCTTCCGCTCTAAGTTGCAACGTTGCATATGCCCTACCATTCTTTCCTAATCCTACAGGTTTCATTGGACCAAAAACCAACGTTTTTTCTCCTCTTCTTGCAAGTTCTTCTATAGGCATGCATCCTTCAAAAAATGTTAGCTTATCAAATTCTTTACGTTCCGCTGTTTCAGCATTTATTAACAAGTTATAAAAACTCTTGTATTCTTCTTCTGTCATATCCGCATTTAGATAGTCTCCTAATCCTATTTCTCCATATCTATCCATTCTATATACCTTACTCATATCAAGACTATCTTTCGATATTATTGGTGCTGCCGCATCATAAAAAAACAATTCTTCTTCACCTAATATTTTTTTTATATCTTTAGACAGATCGTCACTTGTAAGAGGACCTGTGGCAATTACTATTTTGTCTCCTTCTTCTATATCTATATTTGATATTTTTTGAACCTCTTTATAAATCACTTCAATGTTTTCGTTCTCTTTTATTTTATTTGTTATATATTTAGAAAATCCTTCTCTGTTTACTGCAAGTGCATTTCCTGCTTCTACCTTATTATTTTCTGCGGCTTCTATCATTAGACTTCCTAACATTTTCATTTCTGCTTTTAATAATCCACAAGCATTAGTTGTATCAATAGACTTAAGTGAGTTGCTACATACTAATTCTGCAAAATCATTACTATTATGTGCTGGACTTTTTTTATGTGGTTTCATCTCATAAAGTTTAACCTTCAATCCATTGTTTGCTAGTATATGTGCACATTCACATCCTGCAAGTCCTGCTCCAATTACATGTATTGTCATTTCATCTCCATTTCTTCGACAAAAGATTATTGTTTTTTTAATGTTCCTTGTCAATATTCTACATTTTCCTTATACCTATTCTATTATAATATACTTGTATTTACAATACAACACACCCCTTTTCATAAACACTATTTAAAAAATATTTTATTTATAATCATATAATAGCTTTGTTCTTTGATATAACCAAAGTATATTATATGATTATTTTATATTTTATCTTAAATAAACAATTTTACTCTCTTTTTAATTTTAAATTTTTCTATTTTTCTATTGACATCCATGACATTCTTATGTTATCATATACTGGCAGTTATAAATGGACTAGTAGCTCAGTTGGATAGAGCAATGCCCTTCTAAGGCATGGGTCGGGCGTTCGAATCGCTCCTAGTTCACCATTTAAAATTAATAAAACTCGTATAACACTGGTAATATCCAGTTATGCGGGTTTTTTTATACAAAACACTTTTAGAATGTATTTTAAATTCAACTTAAAATTGTCCATTAGACCGATCCCTACATTAAATAAAAAATCACCTAGAAATATTTTATTCCTAGGTGATTTTATGGTACTTATTACAAATTTATTTAATAATACAAATCAACTTCTTGTTTTATATATTTTAATACATCTGAAATTTATATATTCTACTCTAAAGCCATACTTTTCCACTCCATCTTTAAGTATCTGTATTATGCACTTCTTTTCATCTTTTAATAACTCCTTTGGTAGTTGTATTGTTCTCTTATTGTTTTCTGTCTGGGGTAATTTCCGTATAGAATCATTTATCCATGTAGTTAATAGTTCTAGTTTGCTTTCGTTTAACCCCTCTTCTTCTGCCCATTCATTTAGAGCTATAAAACAAATTGCAGATACCCGCCCTTTAATCTCGCTAATAGTATTTGTTTGACACTCGTCCTTTTCATTCATCAATTTATTCTCCCCTCATAAATTATTATTCAGTTCTTCTTAGTTATTTGCTTGCTAATTCTAACATATTCATAGTTAAAAGTAAATATACCTTGTTGTTTATATTCTTTCAATAAATTTTATTTTATTCCACTTTAGTAACAATAATGGTTACATCATCATTTATATTTTCCATATTTGTCTTTTGCTTTATTTCTTCAATAATATCCTTTTTCCTTACAAAATCAAAATCACTCTTTGCCAATTGATTAAAATATTCTTTTAAGTTCTCATGGTTTACACCATCTGTCATATTTATAATTATCATTTTATTATTTAACTTTACTCTAGTAGTTATTTCTTTATCTATCTCCGTTAACCCTACTGGCATATTATCATTTTCAATCTTTTTTACCTTACCATTACTTATAATAAATGTTGGAGGTGCTCCTAATTTAACCATTTCTATTTCTTCATTTTTTGTATCTATTGTTACCATATCAAAAGTTGCACTTATATTAGAACTTTCTTTTAGTTTCATAATAGCATTAATTGTCTTTGCTGTTATTTTGCTTCCAAATCCACTTGCAAACATCTTGTCAACTATTTCAATAACTGATTTACTTACTTTGTTTGCTTCTTCCCCTGAGCCCATTCCATCACTAATGGCTATTACTTTTCCACCATCTTTTAAGTCTGTCATGTAGTAACTATCTCCAGATACCATACCCTTAATTTTGCTTTGAGCAAACAATTCTGAACTAATTAAATATTTACTATCCGATACTAATTTTATTCTAGATTTTTCGTTTTTACTGCTATTTAATATTAGTTTTATATTCATTTTTTGTCCTATTACTTCACCAATAACATTCTGTATTTCTTGTTTTGAAGTCTCTTTATTATCAATAATGTCTGTTATAAATTCATATATTTTATTATCATTGTTTTCTACATATACATCTTCATATATTTTATACCCAAGCATCTTTAATTCTTGTCTTATACATTTCTGAGTATGAGAAACATCTTTTTGTAATGTCTGTACTTCCTTCGCCATATTCCTTATTATTTTTGATACTTCTTTATATTCATTTGCAAGCTTTATATTACTTTCCTTTTCTTTTTCTTTTATTATTCTCATCAGTTTCATGTTATTATATATATCTTTTATTTCCCTTATCATTTGCTCTGCTTCGTCACATTCTACAGGTAACATACTTTCGCGAATTTGATCATTACTTTCAAGTTTTCTAGCAACATATCCTGTCACAAGTTCCATATTATCTTTTAAGCAATAATATCTTCTATTACATGCTAAGCAATTCGTTTCTTTATAATCGCTTAAATATTTGCTTATAACCCTTTGGGTCTCTTCATAATTTTCTTTTGTAGATTCAAGTGTAATATTAGAAAGATTATCAAAAACTTCTGACATAGCACTTAGCTTATTTTTAACATCGCAGCCTACTCCTAATTCTTTTTCATAAGCACTTTTTAAAGTATTGTTTTTATTAAAAATATCTTCTAATATAACAGTTATTTTTTTTGGAAGTAATAAAATTATTAATGAAGATATTACAACTTCTAACATTGAGCTACTTAGTCCCAAATCACCTGTTAATACATATGTAATTACAAAAGAAGATAATATAACCCCTACAAGTGTAAATAGCTTATTAACACGATTCAAAAGGCTTGTAACTACACCTATTACTGTTAGTAAAATAAAGCAATCTGTTTCCTTTGTTGTAATAGCTACAATAGCTCCAACAACTACTGCTGTTGCAATCCCAGATGAAATATTTCCAGTATATGCTATTAATATAGTCATAATATAGGCTAATATTATCCACAGAGATATTCCTCCTATTGCAATGTTTGATATTATTATTGTTGTTATTAAAGTTACCGCTACCATAGAGATGGTTTCTTCTAAAGAATATAGCATATTCTTATCAATATTTATAATTCCATAAAATCCATGTGCATAAACATAATAAAGTGCTTGAACTAAAAAAGTCAAAGATAATCCATCTAACACAACTACTAAATTAAACCCTTTTAATATGAATTGAATCAAAAAAACGGCCATCATTGCAATGCTAAGCTTTAATCCTATAGAAGCTTTCCTACTAGTCTCTGATACTTTTATAATTACTGTTGTAATAGCATACGCTAAATTAACAAATACATACAACATAATTTCACTTACTGGTAACCCAAACATTGACATGGAAATAATACTCAAAATTCCAGGAAGTAATAATGGGATTTTAAAAAGAGTTGCAACTCCTAACATTATGTATGGCACTGGCCTATAACCTAGTATCTCAACTGAACTCGAGATAAAAAGTATAATTGAATATATCAAAAATTTAAAACTAATTATATTTTTTAAAAATTGTACTATACTATCTAATTTATTATATTTAACATTTATTGTATCATTATTTTGTTTTTCCTCAAAAATCATTTTACACCTCTTATGCTTCATTTATTCTACATCTATATTACTATATTAAAACTATATTTTTTTGTCATAATTTATACTTTGCTTTTTTTTCATCTATCAAGTTACTACATTTTATTACAAACAGACCTAAAAATCAAGTAAAATGACTATTCTCGTATTGCAACCACATGATATAATTTAAATATTAAATTTTATACCAAACTTGTTATCTATTTTAACACTTAATCGTTATATATATTGTCTGAAAGGGGTGAGAGAGATTAAAACAGATAGATCCTTCGAACATATAGTAGAAAGCTATCATAAACTTGTTTATAAAATATGTATGGATATATTACACGATCCTTTTGAATCCGAAAACATCTCTCAAGAAGCCTTTTTAAGCCTCTATAAAAACCTTTATAAATACTCTAACTTAGGAAATAACGAACTTAAAAATTTACTTTGTAAAATTACAATTAATAAATGTAAAGATTATATTAAAAGTTCACACTTTAAGCTTGTTTCTAATTCTTCTGATTTCTTAGAGCTCAAAGATTTCAAAGATAGCAAAACCTCGTCTCTTGACAAAATAATAAAGATGGAAGAAAATATCAAGATACGAAAAGTTGTTGAAGAATTAAAAAAACCTTATAAAGAAGTTGTTATAGAGTATTTCTTTAATGAACTTTCACTTGATGAAATTTCAGAAAAACTAAAGCGTGATAAGGCAGTTATAAAAACACAGTTATATCGCTCAAAGAAAATCTTAAAATCTAATTTAGAAGGAGGAGATTTTATTGGATAAGTTAAAATATATTGATAATCTTTTAAATTTTGATGATTCTAGTTTTAATAATTATATTGAAACTTTAGAAAAAAACAACTCATCATCTCCACCAAAAGATTTAAAAGATAAAATACTTAAAAAATGTAATTCTGTTAAAACGCCTAAGTATCTTAGTAATAAGCCAAAACAAAAGACATTTTTTGATTTTATAAAAGTTGCTTGTTTTGTATTGCTTATTACAACGTGTACAGATTTACTAGTAGGTTCTACTTATGCTTCAAGTAAAGAAGATCAGAAAGAACCAGAAATTATCAAAATGGTCTCAAAAACTAATGATAGCGTTAATAAAAACTTAAAAGATTTCATGCATAATTTTAAAGACTTTATGATGAATAATAATCTGAAAGGAGATTAATTTATGAAAAAAAACTTATTTTTTACATTCATATTTTCATTTGTTCCTGGGGCAGGTCAAATGTATCAAGAATATATGAAAAGAGGATTATCTATCATGATAATATTTGCAACATTTGTTGTCCTTGCTGCTATGTTGGCAACACCAATTATACTTGTGCCCACAATGGTTATTCTAGCTTATAGTTTCTTTGACACTTATAACATACGCAACATGAATGAGGAGAAATCTAAAGAATTCAAGGATGATTACATATGGAATTCTAATGACTTTGGTAAAACATTTGAATTTAGTAAAAAAAATAATTCCCAAAAAATTATTGGAATAGGCTTATTAATTATTGGAATATATGCATTACTTGATTCTGTTATATTAAATATGCTAAGAGGATTCAATATAGAATGGTTAAACACCCTTGTTTATACTTTCTCACGTTACACACCTACAATAATTGTTTCTACATTAGCTGTTTATGTTGGAAGTAGATTAATTTCTTCTAGTAAGGAGGAATAAGATGAATAACAATAAAAAAATAAAAAGAATAGGTACTCTAACTATAGGCATATGTCTAATATTAATAGGTTCTAGTAGTTTTCTATCGATGTTTATTGGAATAAAGGTTTTAAAATATGTGTTATATGCTTGGCCACTTATTCTTATATTTATAGGAATAGAAATATTGTTATATAGTAAAAATGATGATGTTATACTAAAATATGATATTTTAGGAGTATTCCTCTTAGGTATAGTATTAGTAACTTCTATTTTAGGCTCTCTTACTTTTAATATTGTAGACGACTTTATTAAAAACAAAGAAGAATATACAACATATTTTAAAGACTCTACTTATTACCATATAAACGAATTAGAACGATTAGATAATATTATTAAATAAAGGAGAAGACATTGGAATAATTCCAATGTCTTTTTAAAATTACTAATAGTGACAATATCTACAACCTCTTCTTTTTAGTTCATTAAGTAACATTATTGCTATTATACTTCTTACTAGCAGGCCCCCATGTGTACCAAAATAGCCTCTATCTGTTGAGTCTTCTTCTTCTAGTTTTTCTCTTTGATCCATCATTCCTTCATTTAGTTTACTTAGTAATTCTGCTTCATTGCTCATTATGTTTATAGTAATGTTTTCTACCATTATTAAGAAAACCTCTTTAGTAATACTTGCAGGCATCATACCATTACTTTTCATCATGAATTTTCTACATTCTTTATGTATTGCTTCATTTAACATATTATGACATGGTGGATATAATGAATCTATACTTTTCATAGCCATCATTTCAGGCATGTTATTATAATACATTGGCATATCACTCTTTTTTATTCCAGCCATATGTGGAGCACAATCTCTAATTGGATTCATATGACCTCCCATTCCTGCACTTCCAAATGGCATGGTTCCACTTATACCTGCCCCTATCATGGCAGGATTAACTCCTAAACTCAAAAACGGATTTAATCCTGGATATGCAAATCCATATCCGAAGTCCCATATTAGGAGCAAAACCAAATGGCCCTAGTCCCCAAAACACTCCTTCTCCAACATTTCTATTATTTTCTTCCATTGAAAATTCTCCTTTCATAAATAATAATATATTATGCAAGATAAATTTATTTGTGAAATTATTAATATGAAATATTGTAATAAATATATTTATGCAAAAAACGCACTTCTGTGCGTCTTTTATTCTATTATTATATCATTTTTTTTTGTTAAATAATTCACCATCATATCTCCTCTTTGATCTTGAAACTCCGCCTTAGTTATCTGTTTCTCAGAAGACCAAACTTTTGCGTTAGTTTGATATATTTGACCATTATCATATAGATATTGTTTATCTTCATTAACAAATATTACTCTGCGACCTAAAGGCATCTCAATGTCATTTATTAATTTTGATAATTCTTCATTAATACCCCAATCATATATTCCTTTTTCTTTATTTCTATTGATATTGAATTTCATATTAATCAATCCTTTCGCTTATAATTTTTATACTTTCTCTTATAACATCCTCTAAGCGTCTTTTTTGTCTTGTAAGATATAAATAACCTATTACACATTCAAAGCCAGTAGCCTTTTTATATGTAACAATATCTGTGTTTTTAGGAGTTGTATGCGCATCAGCATTTCTCCCTCTTTTATATATATCCTGCTCTTCACTAGTAAGTGCTTCATATATTTTACCAATAATATATGCTTGTGCATCAGCATTAACATATTTTATACTTTTTACATGTAACTTACTTGCCTTTTCTCTAGAATTTCTAACTAAATGTTCCCTTACATAAAGTTCATATACAGCATCACCTATATATGCTAATGTCTTTATATTATATTCTCTTATATCCAGTTCCTTTTCCAATTTGTATTTCCACCTTCTCTTATGTATTTAATTATACCATATATTTATGTTTTTCAATGTATTTTTATTATATTTGCAAATTTCTTTACTTGTACTAAAGTATATTATTGTGTATAATGTGAATTATACAAATGAAAGGATGATAATATGAAACTGTATGTTATAAGACATGGAGAAACAGATTGTAATGTTAAAGGATTATATAATGGTCATTATGATGAAGATATTAACCAAAACGGTATCAAACAAGCAACAGAAGCTGCATTAAAATTACAAAACATACCCTTTGATGTTATATTTTCTTCACCATTAAAGCGTACGGCGCACACCGCCGAAATATTAAATGTACACTCTCTTCCAATTATATATGATAGAAGAATAATGGAAAGGGATGCTGGGAAGTATACACTAGTTCCAAACGCAGAATTCGAAAGAGAAAAGTTCTGGAATTACTCAGAAGACGGATGCTTTGAAACTGCGGAAACTATAAAAGACTTTTTTGGAAGAATATATGCTTTTTTAGATGAATTAAAAGAAAACAATAAGTATAATAATGTTTTAATAATAACTCACGGTGGTGTAATGAGAGGTATGAATACATATTTTAATGGCATGCCTAAGACAGGTTCTTTAACTGATTATACTAAAAAAAATTGTGAAGTAGAAACATTCGAAATATCACGGAGGCTAAAAATGATAAAAGAAACTAATACATCATTTAATTTTAAGAAGAACTTACTTCTTATAGTTACCATCCTCATATTTTTAATTGTACTTTATTCATTTATAACTACCTTTATAAAATATCTAAATACAAATAAAGAATATACTAGTGCTTTAGATGGCGATAATAATAAATCAGATACAAAAATAACTTATCCTAAAGTAGATGACAACAGTTCAATAGTTAAAGTTGATAGTAATAATGCTGTTAGAATTATTAACAAATATGAAGAAAAGGATTTTAAAGGAAAAAAGTCTCTTATATTTTTCTGGGCTTCATGGTGTTCTCACTGTTTAGCAGAAGAAGATGTTTTGAAAACAGCTATTGATAAATATAAAAATGAAGAATTTAACTTGTATATAATTTCCCATGACTATGAAGCAAGTACTCTAGTAGATTATTTAAAATTGAATGGTTTTAATTATGAAATATGGTTTGATAAAGATAGAGTTATAAGGAAACATCTTAACCCCGAAGCTTCTTCTGTTCCTTTAACTTATATTCTAGATGAAAATGTTAATCTTATATTTGAACATGATGGAGAGATAAGCTTTGAACAACTTGAAAACGCTGTGAACTCTTATTTAAAATGATTCTAAAAAAACAATTATACTACTTTTATATAGAAAAACTCCTTTAAGTAAATATTTGTTATAAATCATATATATTTACTTAAAGGAGCTTTGTTATTTTATTATTCTATTTCTTCCCTAGATTCTTTCTCTTTCTCAATTTCATTTTTAACAGTTTCCATGGCTTTAACTATAGAAATATATTCTTCTGGTTTAGTTGATTGAAATTCTTTTGCATCTTCTTGTGCTATTGTTTTAGTAGCATCAACTATTCTTGTAAGTGGTAATTCTTCTGATCTTATTTTATCTATATTGTCTCTTACTGACTGTGCTTTATCTTCTACTGCCCCTCCGATATAATTATTAACATTTTTTAGAACTGCATAATCTAACTCATCTAAATTTGCAACCCCATTTTTTTCGGCATAACTTTTTATTGTACTTTCATCTAAGTAAATACTAGCATTTTTTACATAGTCACACATTGTTTTTAAATCTACTTGTCTTTCATCCATTTCTACTTTTTCTACTTCTTGTTTTGTAATCTCTGGATTTGTACTATTTTTTAAATTACTAAAAAAATTATTAAACATATATATACCTCCTCTATGTTTATATTATATCACAACTTTTCTTTAATGTTTAGAACAACTATGACAACAACCTGAACATTTTTTAATTTCAAACTCTTCTTCTCTTCCCTCTTTAGACAGATAATTTAGTATTGCTGCTTTTACTGCTTCTTCTGCCAATACACTACAATGAACTTTTACAGGAGGCAAACCATCTAAGGCTTCTACCACCGCTCTATTTGTAAGCTCTAAGGCTTCTTTAATTGTTTTTCCTTTAATCATTTCAGTTGCAATACTACTAGTTGCAATAGCTGCCCCACATCCAAATGTCCTGAAAGATACTTCTTTTATAATATCATTCTCAATGTATAAATACATTTTCATTATATCTCCACACTTTGCATTTCCGACTTCTGCTATACCATTTGCATTTTGTAATTCTCCAACATTTCTAGGATTGCTGAAATGATCCATTACTCTTTCTGAATACATTTATCCTACTTCCTTCCCACAACAGAACTTATATTTCTTTCCACTTCCACATGGACAAAGTTCGTTTCTTCCTATCTTCTTTTCTACTTTGATTGGTTTTCTTACTAGTTCTGAAGATTGTTCATTTCCAAAGTTAGAAATACTTTGTTTCTCGTAATTCTTATTTAGTTTCATAAACTTATTAACATTGTTAATATTATCTGTTCTTGTAATATTAAGAGTGTAAACTGCTTTTATTACATCTTGCTGTACTGCATAACTCATTTCTTCAAACAAATCATAACCTTCTATTTTGTATGCATCTACAGGATTATTCTGTCCATATGCTCTTAAATGAATTCCATCTTTTAAGTGTGTCATATCATCAATATGATTCATCCATTTTTCATCAACTGTTTTAAGCATTAAATATTTTTCTATATTTCTGTATGCCTCTATTTCTCCCTTATCAGTAAAATTCTTTATTCTTTCATTATATATTTCTTTTACTTTATTTAAAACTTTTTCATTTACTTTATCTATATTGATTTTTTCAACATCGCTACTTAATATGTAGTTGTTTTTTCCAAATAAGTTCGATAAGTTAATATTAAATGTTTCTAAATCTACATCTTCTGCTCTTCTAGCAATAGCAAAATGTTCTGATACTATATGCGATATTTGAGTTTCAACTATTTTCATCAGGGATTCTTCCACTGAATCACCTTCTAATATTTGTCTTCTTTGCTTGTATATAATCTCTCTTTGCTGATTCATAACATCGTCATATTCTAATACGCTCTTACGTATGCTATAGTTTCTTCCTTCAACTCGTTTTTGTGCAGTTTCAATTGCAGTAGTAAGCATTCCCATTTCAATAGGCATATCTTCTGGTAATTGCATCATTTCAGCTATAGCTGTTACTCTATCCGAGCCAAAAAGTCTCATTAAATCATCTTCTAATGATATGTAGAATCTTGATTCTCCTGGGTCTCCTTGTCTTCCTGCTCTTCCCCTTAATTGGTTATCTATTCTTCTTGATTCATGTCTCTCACTACCAATTATTTTTAATCCACCAGCTTGTATAACTTTGCTTTTATCTTCTTCAATATCCTTCTTATACTCATTTTCTAATGATATATATCTTTTCCTTATTTCCAACAATTCTTCGTCATCTGTGTTTGCATGTCCTGATGCGAATTCTATCTTATCTTCTTCTTTTCCTTCTGCTAATAACTTTCTTTTAGCAAGAAATTCTGCATTTCCTCCTAGCAATATGTCTGTTCCTCTTCCTGCCATATTAGTAGCAATTGTTACAGTTTTATATTTTCCTGCTTGTGCAACTATTTCCGCTTCCTTTTGGTGATGTTTAGCATTAAGCACCTTGTGTGGAATTCTAGCTTTCTCTAAAAGCCTACTAAGTTCTTCTGATTTTTCAATAGATACTGTTCCAACCAGAACGGGTTGACCTTTCTCATAACTTTCTTTAACATCTTCTACTATAGCATTAAATTTACCTTTTTCAGACTTATAAACAACGTCGTTATTATCAATTCTTATTGTATCTTTATTAGTGGGAATCTCAATAACATCTAATCCATATATTCCTTTAAATTCAACTTCTTCAGTTTTAGCCGTACCAGTCATACCTGAAAGTTTTGAGTATAATCTGAAATAGTTTTGAAACGTAATAGTAGCAAGCGTTTTAGATTCACTTTCTACTGTCACTCTCTCTTTTGCTTCTATTGCTTGATGAAGTCCATCGCTATATCTTCTACCGTCCATTATACGTCCAGTAAATTCATCAACAATTAGGATTTCGCCATCTTTTTCTATATAATCAATATCTCTTTTCATTATGCCATGAGCTTTAAGTGCTTGGTTAATATGATGAGATATCTCCATATTATCCATATCAGCAAGTTCTGTTAAACCAAAAAACTCTTCACATTTTTTAGTACCTTTCTCTGTTAATGAAACACTTTTAGCTTTTAAATCTATTACATAATCATATTTTTCATTTTCTTCATCAAATTCTTTGTCATTTCCTTCTACAATTTCTCTTGCTTTCATTCTAGATACTAATTTATTAGCTTTTTCATAAAGGTCCGTTGACTTATCACCTTGTCCTGAAATTATCAAAGGAGTTCTTGCTTCATCTATAAGTATACTGTCTATTTCATCTACTATTGCATATGATAGTTCTCTTTGCACCATATCTTCTTTCGACATACACATATTATCTCTAAGATAATCGAATCCAAGCTCATTATTAGTAGCATATATTACATCAGAATTATATGCTGCTTTTTTAGCTTTTGGAGACATCCCTGGTACTACAAGTCCTACAGTAAGGCCTAAAAAGTCATACACTTTACCCATCCATACACTATCACGTTCTGCTAGGTAATCATTAACCGTTACAACGTGTACCCCTTTTCCCGTTAAAGCATTTAAATAAACGGGTAATGTTGCTACAAGTGTTTTTCCTTCTCCTGTTTTCATCTCAGCTATTCTACCTTGGTGAAGGATAATTCCACCAATTAATTGAACCCTAAAGTGTTTCATATTAAGAGCTCTGTATGCTCCTTCTCTGACAACGGCAAAAGCCTCAATTAATATATCATCTACCGTCTCACCTTCAATTAGTCTTTTCTTAAATTCTTCTGTTTTAGCTTTTAGTTCCTCATCAGAAAGTTTTTGCATATCTTCATCTAAATCTTCTATTTTATCTACAAGTGGTAGTATTTTTTTTATTTCTTTTGAGCTATATGACCCAAATACTTTTTCGAATATATTCATTTAATTTTTCCTCCAAATATAACAATACAGATTATTAATAAAACTGATTATATCATAGAAAAGCACAAAAAAAAAGACTAATTATTATTGAATTTAATTAGTCCTTTTATTTATCTATTATCCTCTTTTGTTTGTTTTATGTCAACCGATGTGGTATAATATTTATATATTAAAATTTAGTGTCTTTTACTAACTGAGTAATAGAAACTAACAACATAATAATTTTTTAAAAATATATACTCTGCACTTCACTATTACATTAACACTTGGCAACATATGCTCCTCAATTTTTTACAATCAGCTCTTTGTGTTTCCCACTTTAATTCTAATCTTTATTTAAACATTTTATGTTTTATGCAAGTAGTATTGTGAAGATCTTTTCTTCTTAACTTACTTGCCGAATATGGCTTCGTGTGTGCTATCGTAAATGCATACGAAATTAGCATCGCATGTGAAAGTGTAAGCTACATCGTATGTTCATCCGTAAATGCTACCAGGAATAACAGTGTAAAAGTTATCGAAAGTATCATCGTAAAGGATTCCGAGAACGACGTAAAGTTCATTTATAGATTATTTATCTATATGTGAACTTTTTTCATCTGCATTTTTTAACATATGTTTTTCAAATATAAAAAAGACTAATAAAATTATTATTAGTCTTTTTATCATGCTATTTGGAATACATCCCAATTTAGTTTTTTATGTTTCCGCATAGCATCTATATCCAATTGCAAGCTTCTTTGATACTTACGAAGATATTTTATTTCTTCTTTACTGAACTCATACATTGAAATAAAAGTATTTGTTAGTTCCTCTGCTGTAATATTTTCGCTTAAAATAGCTTCTCCTATAAGTATTGCATCAATACGCTCAATGTCGACTTTTTCTTTTTCTCCTATAAAAGCAGCTGAGAACAAATAGTTATTAACTACTGATTCAAAAAGATTAAATTCAAATTCCGAAAAAGGCATAATGCTCTTCTTCTTTAACCACATTTTGTGAATGTATCCTTCTGGTAATTTCATAATAATTGAAATTTCCATGTACAAATACTTTATTGCTTTTTCCAAAGCAAATAATCCCTTGTTGGAATGTGATAACAAAACCGGTGCATTCATCTGATAAAATCTAGCTGGTGTTAATTCAACTAATTCTTCTTTAATTTCCTTGTAGTTTACAAACTGTGTCCAAGTTTCTCTAAGTTCTTTTGCATAAGATCTTGTATTGAAAAAAGCTTTTTTGTTTTTTGGAATCATTTTTATAGTCTTATCTAAAATGTTCCAACTTTTTTTAAGCCTATCAATATATTCTTCCTCTGCTTTTTTAATTAATTCCAAACTTCTACCGTTTTTCACATAGGAAATAACATCGATCAACTTAAGTTCGCCCTTAGAAATTTCATCCTTTATGTACAATTCTAAAACATACCATGTGTTTTTAATTGCTGTATAAAGCCAGTCTTCTTTCAGTATCGTATTTTGTGTTAGTATTTTTTCTCTAAGTTTTAAAATTGTAATTGCTAAATTGTTCTGTAATTCTATTTCTTGCCCCATACCAAAACTTTCTGCTGCTGCAAAAAGCTCATTAAGCAATTCATCAACTTTTACTCCTCTTAGCCTTATTTTTAGAGCCATTTCTACAACATCTACTCTAGTAATTAATGCGTTTTTCACTGTTATTCCCTCCTTTATTAAAAATTTTTAATAAACTTTCACTATATATCCCACAGTATTTTACCACAAGTATTTTGTTTTGTCAACTTTTTTCATAATAAATAGAAATTATGTCGACTGTTGACTTTGTTTTCCAACCATGTTATAATTTAAATATAGTTATTAAAATATGTTACACGCTAAATATGCGTGAAATAAAAAATAAGGAGAGTAAATGATGAACAAGATGAAAATTCAAATCAGTATTGAAAACTCTAATAATGCACTTACTTTTGCAAATGCCAACGAAATTATGGAAATATTGCGGAAGGATCTCTGTGAACTAACTCCTGAGGCTGTATTAAGCAATGAGATTGCTTTTTATCAGGAAGCTGGTCTAATACCCGTAAAATCTATTTGCCCAGAAGTTTTAAGTATTTTTGGTGAACAGCACATACTGTTCGCAACCCACCGCCTTTTAAATCTTATCATTAGAGATGATGAACCAGACATTGAAAAGGTTATTAGCTCCATAAATGATTTAGTTAAGGTAGGTTTTTCACCAGAAACATTAATGCACGATTGGTGCATTGTTGAAAGGTTTATGGAAGACCGCCAAGAAGTAATAGCAGAGAGAAATGCCAATATTGCAGCTTGGGATAGAGACCAAGATGGTGATGAAGATTCGTGTGATATAAAAATCACCAGTTCCTTAGCATATCACGATCAATATTTTCAATAATGTGCAAAAAACAAGTCCCTAAAAAGGGGCTTGTTTTTTGATATATTGGTATATATTTTTAAATTTTGAATATTATTAAATAGATTGATTAATTGGTTGAGGTGATTTATGTTTGTATATAATATAAAATTAAACATGAAAAGGGTACTTATTGGAATAGGTGTCTTGGCAGTTGCTATTGCTCTGTTTATAGAACTTGGTCCACATAAAAGCAAGGAGAATTCAAGAGTAAATATTTATAGTAATAAATTCGATTATAATATAACAGAAGCTAACTTTACTGATATTCTTAAAAAAGTACATGATGATATAGATGGAAATATTGGTAAAACAGTTTCTATTTCCGGATTCGTATTCACAATGCCTGATTTTAAGGATAGTTATTTTGTATGTGGTAGAAATATGATTTTATCGGGAAATGAAAAGGTTGTTGGTTTTTTATGTAACTATGAAAAATCCGATAAATTATTAGAATCAGAATGGGTTAAAGTTACCGGCATTATAGAAAAAGGATTTTATCAAACTGATATGCCTATTATAAAGGTCAAAACAATAAAGAAAACTACTGCTCCAGAAAATACTTTTGTTAATCCTCCTACTACTAATTATTAGTTCTATTCATAATAAAGCAGAGTACTTCAAAAATGAAGCACTCTGCTTGAATATTATATTTATCTTAATTTTTGCTTTTTTGTTTTACTTCTGCTGATCTAATTTTCTCTTCTGGTTCTTTTTTATACACGACTAAATTTTTCATATAACCATGTTCAAAAAGTTGAGCAAAAACGTTTCTAAATATGACCATAACTACTGGTCCAATAATTAGCCCTACAAGTCCAAATATCTTGAATGCTATATACATTGATATTAATGTTATAAACGGATGTACTCCTAGATTACTGCTTACTATTCTTGGTTCTATTAACTGTCTTACTATTAATATAATAACATATGTTGTAAGAAGCCCAATTGCTAGTGTCATATCTCCCATAACTGCTGAATATATTCCCCATGGTATAAGAACGGTTCCTGTTCCAAGTATTGGTAATGCATCAACAAGAGCTATTACAACTGCTAATGTAAATGGGTAATCTAATTTTAAAATTAAAAATGCTATTAATAATTCCACAAAAGTAATACATAATAATATTAGTTGAGCTTTTAAATATTGAGATAAAGAAACTATAGTTTCTTTAAATATGTTAGAAATCTTTCTTACAAATTTTTTCGGTAGAATATCATGAATATATCTTGATAATATTCTTCTATCTGTAACCAGAAACAATGTTGCTAAAAGCGTTATTATTATATATATTAGCAAACTTGGCATAAACATTATGAAGTTAACAATCCCATTAAAGAATTTATTTATATAACCAAATAATGTTCCCAATAAATCCATTCCTATTTCATATGCTTTAGTTGTTACTGCTTCTGGCATACTATCTATACCTTTTAAATATTTATTATATATAGCATCATAGCTATTTTTTGCATAATCAAATATAGTAGGAAGATCTATAGTAATAGACATTGACTCTTTTATTAGTCTTGCTATTAATAAATATACTATAAATCCTATTGTTGCATACACAAGTAATACAAGTATTGTTCCTATCAATTTTCTTGATATTTTAGTTTTCTTTACTATTCCTTCTACTACTTTTTCAAGTAACAATGCCACAGCTATTGCTATTAAGAATGGCCAAAAGAATACCGCTAGTCCAATGGATGCCAAAACTAAAGCTGATATTCCCATTAGTCCTATTATTTTAATGGTTGTTTTTTTATAATCTACCATAATATCTCCTTCACTTTATTA
>CAYXLQ010000006.1:0-33953 GCA_964465775.1 uncultured Clostridiaceae bacterium | reverse complement strand
AAGAGTAAATACAAAATAGCATTTAATTACTTGCATTTACTTTTCCACTTATCGTGTTTCTTAGTTTTTGAGTTTTTAATCATCTTTACTTGATTTTAAGAAAAAATTATGTTAAAATGTTTCTTGTAAAAATTGATTTGTGGAAATGAGGAGGTGCAAACAATGCCTAATATTAAATCAGCTAAAAAAAGAGTTAAATCAAACGCTGCTAAAGCCGTTGATAACAAAATGGTAAAGAAACAATATAAAGATGCTGTTAAAGCTTTTGAAGCAGGAGTGGAAAATGGTGATAAAAACCTAAATGAATTATATGATCAGGCTTCTAGCGCTGTTGATAAAGCATGGTCGAAAGGTGTTTTAAAGAAAAACACTGCATCTAGAAAAATATCTAACATGGCTAAAAAAATAAATAAATAGTTTTTAAGAAGTCTTAGACTTCTTTTTTTGTTATCATACATAAACAAAAACCTCTATCTAGAGGTTTTTAATATTCTTTAATTAGTTTTGTAAGCAAAACATAACTACCACTATTATGATAAATACTATCATATAATAATTTTTAAATATATTATTTAGTTTAATGTTTGTTTTAACTTTATTTTCAATTTTAAATTGCTTTTTATCTTTTAGTAAATTATATACTAGTATTATTGTTCCTATAATAGTTATTCCTACATAACCCCACTCTACTACAGAAAACAATCTGCCTCCTTCCGAAAGGATAAGTAGTACTTGTGTACCATTGTTTATTAAATGCAGAACCATCGCAGTGATAATATTACCAGTTTTTATTGTTAAATATGCGAATAGTATTCCTAGAATTGTTGCATTTATAGCTTGTGGTATATTCATGTGTATAAGTCCAAACATTATTGATGTAAATAAAATGGCAAACCATGTTCCATGTTTTTTGCTTCCATCTAACATTACTTTTCTAAATAATAACTCTTCAAGTATTGCAGGAAGTATCGCTATTTGAATGAAAAATAATATTATTCCAATCCATGTTTTATCAAAAACTAACGCATTTTCAAGTAAAGTTGGATTAATATCCATTTTATCAGTTAGAAACTCTACTAACCACGAAGACGCATACATCACAGGTAATGACATTATAATCCATTTAAATATGTTTGTCTTTTTATTACTGCTTCTATTTTTCCTTTTACCATATGAAATGTTCAAGAAGCCCTGAAGTGAAAATATCGACATTAAAAACGATAATATAAATACCGCTGATACAATTAAAGTATTCATAATTACTGTTACTTTATGTATGAAAAACATTATAACAAAACCAGCTAATATTTGAATAAGAATTAGCAACAACATACTTATTGAAGTACTAGTAATAAATCTTGAGATGTCGTTCTTTTTTATTTTATTCAATTCTTCCTCTAATATTTCTTTTGATTCATCCCTCTTTTCTTCTTTTCTTGGGCCTAAATCTAATATGTCTTGTTTGAATTTTCTACTAATTACATGCATTACAATAAATATTGAAACAATTAATATTATTAATGAAAGTAATATACTCCATATTGTAGACACACCATTCAAATAGTTTGTTGGCATTACAAACATTGAAAACACCGGAATGTTAGAAATCACTTTAGTAAATATATTGTTCATTTCGGATGTTGCCATTCCAACCATATAAGCGACTATTATAATAGTAAATGTCATTGATAGGGAATTGTCCATTTCATTTATGCTTTTAACTTTTGCTGTCATTCCTGCTTGTATATATGATAAAAATGTTGATGTGAGTAATATGTATCCAAAAGATAATAATATATATTTTATAGTTTTAATATCGAATCCCAGAATCATTGTTACCATTTCACCTGTTTCTCCTACCGGAGCTGCATTTGGCGTTATATTAAACCATTCAATAATTAAGCTATTTATTAGCATGCCAATTACTAAATACAATATCATTAAAGCCATGTTTGCTAGTGTTTTTAGGTTTGCTCCTAATACTTTCCCATTTAAGTAATCTTTTGCGGTTACTGATGTAAAAATATACTCTGCGCTTTTTGATGTTTTCTCGTTTCCAATTTGAGAAGCTACCGCAGATGTTCCAAATATTATTAAACCATAGATTATCATTATCATTACTGTTTTAACCATAAAGTAATCTGTGTCTATTACACTATCCGTATCTAATATTCTTTTTTCTACTAACACATCTGAATTATACTCTTCTATATCTTCTTTACTAATTCCATATTTAGTTTCAATAGCATCATTTCTAACTTTTTTTGCTACTGATGATATTAAAGTATATAACTTTCCATCTGCAGCTTCTTTAGAAATGACTTCTATATGCATTTTATTTTCTTTTTCTAGCACTTTAATAATTACTTGTTCTTTTCTAATCTCATCATTATTATATTCAATATTTGTATGAATTTCTGTTACCTTTTCCACATAATCAACATTAAGCCCTTCTTTTAATGATTCTTTCAAATAATTATTCTCATCAAATATTTCTATCTCATACATTTTACCTTTAAACATATCATGCTTTTGAAAAACATTTTTTACTGCTGTAAAATTTGTCGCTATAACTATTACAACTAACATTAATATATTGTAAATTATAAACCCTTTACTTTTCAATGCATTAACAAAGCTAAACTTAGCAATATTCATACTGTTTTTATTTATCATCGTGTTCACCTACTTTATCTATAAATATATCGTTTAATGATAATCTTTCAACAATTATATTTTTGTCTTTATTCATTCTTTTATATTCTTCTATGTCTTTTAATAATAATATCTTTTTTATTTTATTTTTATTTTCTTTTACAATCAGTTTTTGTTTAGGGTATTTTTCTTTTATTTCATTTAAGTTTCCATAACACAATGTTTCACCCTTATCCAGTAATAATATTTCGTCACAAAAAAGTTCGACATGTTCCATTCTATGGGAAGAAAATATTATTGCTTTCCCCTCTTTTTTAAGTTCTAAGAGTATTTCTTTAAATAACTCAACCCCTAATGGATCTACCCCTGAAAAAGGTTCATCAAGAATTAAATATTCAGGTTCATGTAGAACTGAAACTATAAACTGTATTCTTTGTCTATTACCCTTGCTTAACTCTTTTATCTTTTTATTCATATAATCAACAATGTTAAATCTTTTTAGCCATTTAACTGTTGACTCTATAATTTTATCTTCTGCCATTCCTTTTAAACTTCCATAAAAGCTTAACTGTTCATATACGGTTAATTCATGCGATAAGCTTCCTTCTTCTGGTAAAAAACCTATTTTTTTACTATCTGTCAAATTATATTCCTTAGAATCTAATGTATAGCTTCCTTTATCCGCTTCAAGAATTCCTAATATTATTCTGAAAATAGTAGACTTTCCCGCACCATTTTTACCTAAAACTCCTAATATTGTACCTTTTTCAAGCTTAAAACTTACTCCATTTACTGCTTTTACTTCTGCAAATCTTTTATATATATCATTTACTATAAGCATTTTTTCTCTCCTTATTACTACTTTGTTTTTTAATAACAATATTATAACTCTTTTTTTATTTCTCTCCATACTTCTTTATGAATCTCATCAATTGATTTTATTTTTCCATCGTTATTAACACAAGATATTCTTTTCCATCCAAGTTTATTTGCTGTTTCAACACCAACTTTATAAGCTTCTTTCATATATTCTTCGTTTTGTTCATGTATATCCTTTTTTGTTCCTGCCTTTAATTCCCTACCTTCTCTTAATTCCCTACTTTTTTCATATGGCATGTCCAAAAATATCACTTTATCAGGTTTTGGAAGCTTTAACATATTAAATTCGAAGTCATAAAGCCATTCTAAAAACTCATCCCTTTTTGCAGGATTTTTTATTTTACATGCTTGATGATAAGCGTTTGATGTAGTATACCTATCAAAAATTATTATACTTCCTTCAATTAATTTTTCTTTTAATTCAAACTCATATGTTACCATTCTATCTACTGCATATAGAACTGAGGCTTGAAATGCATCCAAGTTTCCTATTTTACTTTCAAACTCCCCGTTTAAATACATTTTCACAAGTTCTGAAGATTTACTAACATAGTTTGGAAATGATTGTTTTACAACATTATAGTCTTGTCTTATTGCTTCATATAGCTTTTCTGTTTGTGTTTGTTTTCCACTCCCATCTGTTCCTTCAATAACAAATATTTTTCCTTGCATAATACCACCCTTTTCTACTTTGAATTATACTTTATTTAAACAATACTTGCAATTACTTTTAGTATACTTGAATTATTTTTATATAAGTAAAAATAAAAACTGATATCAATTCTATTTTTAATATCAGTTTTAAATATATTTTTAATTAACTTTTACTAGCGTAAACATAGATGTCGGAGTAGAAATTCCTCCTATTGTTGGAATTAAATTTACCGTTGCTGTTCCAGGTAAGCCGTTATATACTCTATCTCCAATTTGTAAAAAAGTTAAGGTCGTTGCTGTTGCCGTTCCACCATTTTCTACAGCTGATAACCCTACTACTGCAGTTGATGTATCAGCGTGTATTATCGTAAAATTAAAAGCAGCAGTACTCGGACTTGCAACTTGTATCCTAGACGTTATGAGATATACCCCTGGTGTATTTATTGTGACTGTTCCATCACCATTCATGGTAAATGCACCTGGTGTATTTTGTGATGATACCTCTGATACTGGTAAAATTGTTCCTGCACTACTATTATTCCCTGTAAAAGGTCCTATTTCATATCCAGAAAACGTACCATAAACTGATGAAAACGGTGATCCGTGTTGCTCCTGTTGGTCCTCTTTCACCTTGTATTCCTTGTGGTCCTGTTGCTCCTACCAGTCCTTGAATTCCCTGTAGCCCCTGTATTCCCTGTGCACCCGTAGCTCCTGTTGGCCCAAGTGGTCCTTGTATTCCTTGAACACCTTGTATTCCCGTTGCTCCAATTGGACCTTCTGTCCCCTGTTCTCCTTGTATCCCTTGTGGCCCTGTTGCTCCTATTTGCCCCTGTATTCCTTGTGTTCCTTGAGGTCCCGTTGGTCCTGTTGGTCCCATCACCCCTTGTGGTCCTTGTACTCCTTGAGGTCCTGTTGGTCCTGTTACGCCCATAGGTCCTATTGGCCCAACGCCCCCCTGTATTCCTTGCATTCCTTGTGGTCCTGTTCCCCCTGTTGGTCCTGTTACTCCTATTGGTCCCGTTACTCCTGTTACACCCATTATTCCTTGTATTCCTTGAGGCCCTGTTGCTCCTATTGGACCCATAGGTCCTGTTGCTCCTGTTGGCCCAATTGGGCCGGGACAACCTTTTACACATACTTCACAGCATTTTTCATTAAGACATGTGCAAGTGGTTGCGTTATAGTTTATACTGCTTTTGCTATTGCAGCATCTATTATCTATCATTTATATCTCCTTTCTTATAAGGTTTAACCTTAGTCAATAATATATAATATGTTTTTTTTACTAAGACGTTAATATATCATTTTATTTTAAGATAATAACACTATATTAATTGATTTTTGTTTACATGTAACTGAAATTTAAAATGTTGCATATAATGTGTTATGGAGGGTTGATAATGGTAAATGATATAAATGTCTCATTTGTAAATTGCGAACTAGAAATAGACTTTGAAGGCTCCTTACAAGAAGGAGATTCTGGAGAGCTTGTAAAGCTTATACAACAAAAATTAAAAAGAATTAATCTGTTTTCAGGAACAATAACTGGCAGCTTTGGCATTAGCACAACACTTGCCGTATTTAAATTTCAAGAAACAATGAATATTACTCCAAATGGTATAATTGATGAGCATACATGGAATGCACTTTTCAGTTCCACGCATTCACCTCAGAAACTTATGACATATTGTACTTTAACAAGTCCCGCACTAGAGCTTGGTGATGTAAACGAAGCTGTTGCAGACATACAAAGCAAGTTAAAAGCCCTTTCATATTATTCTGGAGATGTTACTTCAGTGTTTGATGTAACAACCCAAAAAGCTGTTAAGGAGTTTCAACTAAATAATAATATTCTAGCAGTAGGAATTGTATGTCCAAATACATGGAACACAATTAATTATTTGTATCCCCTTACTTCTAGCTCTAATGAAAATGGGGATTTCATTACATATACAGTAAAAAGCGGCGATACTCTTTATAATATTGCAAATAAATATGGAACCTCTATAAATGATATAATGTTAATTAATAATTTAACATATGCAGATATTGTTATTGGGCAAAAGCTTTTGATTCCTGATGACTCTTATCCGTTAGACATAGTACAATATATCGTACAACCGAACGACACCTTAGAAAGCATATCAAAATCTCATAACTCGTGTATTCAAAAAATCATAGAGATAAATAACTTATCAGATTCTGAAATCAGTGTAGGACTATTACTTCTAATACCTATTAATCAACTTACTTGTCCTCCTATAAAAAACACCTTGTGAAAAAGTATAATATTTCCATGTTAGAAATTATGGATAAAAACAATTTAAACAACAATCTTGAAATTAGAAAAAATTTATAAAGACCTACAGATAAGCCTGTAAGTCTTAGAATTAATATACTAATCTTTCTACTGCTACGTAGATTTGAGAAATCTTATACCATGTTTTCATATCTACTACTCCTGTTTGAGACAAACCAAATACTTTTTGAAAGGTTTTTACTGCCTCCTCTGTTTTACTACCAAATATACCGTCTACCTTAAGCTTTCCTATAAGTGGATAATTTTTAGATATTCCATTTAATTGTTCTTGTATCGTTCTAACGTTAGCACCTGAAGAACCTTTTTTTACTTCATAACCAGGATAAGACTTGGGCACTCCAGATACCTTTTTGGCTTTTTTAATCACTATATTAGAACCATAATATGTTTTTAGTATTTCAACATAGGACCTACCATTATCCGCCAAATTTTTAGAACCCCATTGACTCATCCAGTTTGGACATGTTGCTTTTTTACCATCACAGTATTGTGTTAAAATTGGTTGTTTATATCCCGTTTTACCTATGTAGGTTGTAAATAATTCTTCTACAATTTGACTTGTTTCTTTATATATTGTACGACCATAATCAAAAGCCTGATCATGAGCAGTAGAATTTGTAATTGTGAAATTATATCCTTTAGACCTATACCATTCTGTATATACTCTATTTAGTGTAAATGATATTATTGCAAGAACATTAGCTTTTAATGCTTCCTTAGGCCAATTTGAATATACTTCACAGCATGCTACATTTTTAATATATTGTTTAAACGGAACATAATAGTTTTTAGCAGAACTATTTGTTGGTACTCCTGCATGAACTATAATTGTTTCAGGTATTACTGGTTCTGGTAATACTACAAAACCTGTTTGTTCTGGTAAAGGTTTAATTTCATCTTCTTCAATTTTTTCAGGGTAATCCCCCCACAGCACAGGTTTTTGAATATTTATTTCTTGTGTTTCAGTTTCATTTGCTTTTGTTAAGAATATTTCTTGTTCAGCAGTAGCATCTGGAAAAATTTGTGCATTATTTATAATTACATCTTTATATCCTGATTTCCTTATAACTATATCATATTCATTGTACGGCCTATTGTCGCTTGGTTCCATGGAGTATTGAAGAGGAGGAGCGAGTAGATCTATTATTTCTGTTTGCCCAATGCTATTTGTTGTTAGGTGCATTTCTTGTCTGCTTTTTTCTGTCTTTACTAGAACATCCACACCTGCTAAGGGTTCTCCTAAATTATCATGATATACTAACACTTGTAATTTGCCAGTATTTTCTTGGCGTTTGATATTATTTTTGTTTATATAATTATTATATTTCCTCATATCTTCTACCTCTTTCATCCATATATTTAATTAATCTTATGCAGCTTTTTTGCATAATATGATTTAAACTTTCATATGTATTAATTATCTAGTAAAGGTGGTGTTGTTATCATTCCTTGTTTAAATTCGCTTCCTCCACATCCTTGCCCTAAAATAGAGCCTACATATTCCGAATCTGATTTTCTTAAAACCACTCAATGTATTTCACGTCTTGTTTTTCATTATGTATATGTTTGGTTAAATTCCGGCAGTTCTTTTTGGTTCTATATTACTAATATTCATAAAACACAAGTAATAGGATATAGATCTTATAATAACGTGTGGAAATTAATTAATTTTGATGTTTCAAAAATTAAAGCTCTTTATTAATGATTGAGGTGTTATTATGTTTATTGATCCGATTAGGCCTTTTACTTTAGTTGATGATACTTTATTAATTGAAGTGATAATAAAGTATAATGGTGATATTTATAAATTAGAAAAGGATTTAGATGTTGAAGTGGAAGATTTAGGACAAAATTATGCAATTGTGACTCTAACAAGAACAAAAATCCCTTCGTTATATTCATATTCAGAAGTTGAATATATAGAATTTCCTAAATTACTATATTATTCCATAGAGCAGGTGGCTGATCTATGTTGTGTTAATCCCGTCAAAAATTTAGAAATGCTTGCCTTATCAGGTAAAGGTATTGCTTTAGGCATTATAGATTCTGGTGTTGATTACACACATCCAGACTTTATAAACGAAGATGGTACAACAAGAATTCTCTCAATGTGGGATCAATCAATAGAAGGAACTCCCCCACAAGGTTTTAAAAGTGGTAGCTATTATAGCGCCGAAGAAATTAATCAAGCATTAATTTCCAATAATCCTTTCTCAATTGTACCTTCTCAAGATTTCATTGGTCATGGAACTTCTGTTGCGGGGGTTGCAGGAGGAAATCGGAAGGCAAAGTGATGGCCTATATGCAGGCATCGCTCCTGGTGCATCTTTTATAGTAGTAAAACTTGGTGAAAAAGGTCGAGAATCTTTTGCACGTACAACAGAAATCATGCGTGCTTTAAAGTTTGTTATTGATACAGCAGAATCTCTTGATTTTCCAATATCTATAAATCTTAGTTTTGGAACAAACAACGGTTCCCACGATGGTAGATCATTGTTTGAAACGTATATAGATTCTGTTAGTCAAAGATGGAAAACAGTTGTATCTATTGCTACTGGTAACGAAGGGAACGCTGGTCATCATTATGCTGGAGTAGCTTCATCTAATGAAATAATAGATGTAAGATTCGTTACCTCTACTAACATTAAATCATTCTATATTTCCTTGTGGAAGAATTTTGTAGATGATTTTTCTTTTGAATTGATAACGCCTAGTGGTAAAACCACTGCCGTACTATCTCAAACGAATCCATTAGTTAATGCTTCTTTTGACAATATGTTAATTAGCATGTTTTATACTGAAGCTACTCATTATAATGTAGATCAAGAGGCATACTTTTATGTTGAAAGTAAATCTCCTGAAGTTCCTGTTGGTGTTTGGAATATTAAAATAAATACTAAAAATGTAGTTGATGGTAGATTTAACATATGGTTGCCAACAGTTGAAGAGGTCTCCTTGGAAACTTCCTTCACAAATCCAAACCCCTTAACCACCCTTACACTTCCTTCCACCTCTCTATACTCTATATCTGTAGGGGCGTATAATCCCTATATAAAAAGCATTGCTTCCTTTTCTGGTCTTGGATATACTCGAAACTCCGAATCAGAAAAACCAGACCTTGTTGCTCCAGGAGTAGATGTTATCACTACAATTCCTGATGGCAAGTACGATGCTTTTTCAGGAACTAGTATTGCTTCTCCTTTTGTTGCAGGTGCTGCTGCACTTATGATGGAATGGGGTATTATTAAAGGAAATGATCCTTTTCTGTATGGACAACGAGCTAAAGCATTCCTCAGGAAAGGTGCTGTTAGATTTGATCCTACTATGCTTTATCCTAACCCTTATTATGGTTTTGGCTCACTTTGCATATCAAATACTATGAATTTATTAATTGAATAAGAATCGAAAGGATGTTTTTATGGAAAAGGATGAAATAGAATTAAAAGATTTTATAAACTCACCAGATACTATTGCTCTATACTCATTATATAGTCCTTTATTGGAAAAGGTAATAATGGAAAACCCTAGCATTTATTTAGGCAAACGCATGGGGAATTTTGTAATATTATATGTTAATAAGGATCAAGCAACAAATATTGTAGATGAAATAAACCCTACCAGATTTCACATTTATCCTCCCGTATTAACATTAATGGGAACTCAAGATCTTGATGACGCAGGCATTACTCCCGTACAAAACCAACCTTATTTAGATTTAGATGGTACTGGTGTGCTTCTTGGTTTTATAGATACTGGTATTGATTATACAAAAGAAGAATTCCAATACGAAGATGGCACCACAAGAATAAAATTTTTATGGGATCAAACAATAGACGGTATCCCTCCAGAAGGGTTTTTTATAGGAACCGAGTATACTGAAGATGATATAAATGAAGCTCTAGCATCTACAGATCCACTCTCTATAGTTCCTCATCAAGACACTGTTCGGTCATGGAACATTCCTTGCTTCTCTTGCAGGAGGACGCAGTAAGTCCATAAGACTAGGAGCAGCCCCTGGGGCAGAATTAGTAGTTGTAAAGCTTAAAAAAGCTAATCCTTTCTTTTTAGAACATTATTTAGTTCCAGAAGAACAAGAAAATGTTTATCAAGCCGCAGATTTAATGTTAGGTGTAGAATATATAATTGAGCAAGGTATAAAATTAAATAGGCCTGTTTCTATATGTATTGGAATTGGGGATAATTACGGTGGTCATGATGGTTTTACCTATATAGAAGAATATCTTAGTTTTATTTCTCAAAGAATTGGGATTTGTGTTTCTACTGCAGCAGGAAATGAAAGTCAAACCAAACATCATTTTAAGCGGAAAATTAACACAATTTCAAAAAGAACAAAATGTAGATATAGATGTTGCTTTAGACTCTAAAAGTTTTTTAATGTATATGTGGAATAATCCTTCAGATCGTCTTTCGGTATCTGTAAAATCTCCTACAGGAGAAGTTCTTGCTAAGGTTCCCGCTAAAAATAAAACAAAAATAGAATCTAAACTTATACTCGAAAAGTCTACTATTATTATTGAGTATTTTTTTCCAATAGAACAAAGTGGTGCTCAGTTTACTATTATAAAAATATTAGATCCTACTCCTGGTATTTGGAGACTTACTGTGTTTGGAGATATTCTTCTTGAAGGAGATTTCCATATATGGCTTCCTGCAACTGGGCTTATATCTCCAAATATACATTTTATAGAATCTAGCCCTAATTTTACAATAACTTTACCTGCTACCGCTATAGGGGGGCTTGCTGTTGGAGCATACGATTCTTCTACAAACAGTTTATACGTGAACTCTTCATGGGGTCCAACTAGGCTTCCTGCAATGTCTCCTGATTTAGTTGCTCCAGGGGTAAATGTTAGAGGTTTACTCCCTAGTGGTTATGGCAATATGACTGGCACCAGTGTTGCTTCCGCTATAACCGCTGGAGCAGCTGCACTTATTTTGCAATGGGGATTTACAAAGAATCATGATCCTCTATTAAATACATTTAGAATAAGAGCGTTTTTTATAAATGGTGCCACAAGAGACCCTTATATTCTGTATCCTAATCCAGAGTATGGTTTTGGTAAACTTAACTTACTCAATACTTTTAACACCTTAAAGCCCATTTAAGTATTGATACTTTCTAATGTTTTTTTAACTACTTCATATACGTGCATAATATTATAACAAGTTAGGAAATCAACATTTCCTGTTTGTTTCAGGAAAAATATTTTTTGAAATTCTTCTATTGCTCTTTTAGTTCTATCATCAAATTTACCATCCGGCCTTCCGATTTTAGGAATTGCCGGATAGCTTCCTGCTACGGTATTTAATTTTATCTGTATTGATTTTAAAGACTCTATACAATTATTTTCGGCTACAAGGCACTTTTTACATTCTTTATCAAAAGAAGTTTCTGCTCTTTCTAGAGATATTTCTTCTCCATAATATTTTTTAATTATGTCTATTGCCTTATACCCCTGTTCTGCTAATTTTTGAGATTCCCATCTACAGATTGACTCTTGTTCCTTTTTATTTTCATTGTTTATACATTGTGCAAATAGAGGTTGGATAGTATTAGGAACTTTAATATAAATATTGAATACTTCATCTACCATTTTAGATATTGTGCTAAATATTGTTCTGTTATGTACATACTCTACATCATATATTGTTGAATCTGTTACAGTAAATGGATATCCTTTTAATTTATACCATTCAGTGTAAATTCTACTTAAAGTAGATGAAACTATAATATAAGCATTCGCTTTTATTGCTTCCTCTTCCCATATTGGATATATATTACTACTAACTACATTTTTTATATAGCTAATAAAAGGAATGTAATAATTTGCCACATTGGAGTTTGTAGGAATTCCATTATGCACAGTAATATATTCTGGAACTATAACTGATGTTTTTATATTGTATTTCCCTTCACTTTTAATTGCTTCTTCTTGTAGCTTTGGATCTGACTTTTTAGAAAGTGTATTAGCTTCTATATTTATTATGTCTTCCTTTTCTTCAGCCGTTAAAGCTTTTAAAAACACATCTTGATAAGAAATTATTGATTCATATATTTCAACATTTTTAATTACAGCATTTATCATTCCAATTTTGCTCACCTTTACTATGTATTTAGCACATGGACTTTCCTTTGCATCTTCTGTAAAACAGTATTTTTTAGCTGGGGCTTTAAGGACTACTCCTTCTATTGCTCCGTTTTCATTTGTATTAGTTTTAACATACGTACCTTCACCTATTATCTCAACCAATGCACCTTTTACTGGTTGCGCAATGTTATCTGCATATACTATTACTATTAATTCTCCATGTTCCATCTTTATCACTCCTCTATATTTATATATTTTATGGAATATATATTTAAATGTGCATAAAAAATAATTGTTGTAAATTACTTTCTTATGCTTATTGCTAAATTTATATTTTAAAATTAAAAAAATCAAATGTAACATGTATTAAACATTTCACATTTGAGATTTATTTGTTATATTCCTGGCATTCCTTCTCTATACTGTCCTCTTGTCTGTACTCCTCCAATCCCCTTTAAACCTTCTCTTGTATTAGAGATAATTCCCGCAAGTGGTACAAATTTGTCAACAGGAGTGTATGCTACTGTTTCTGCTACAATTATCGGATCTAACATATCTATTAATACTCTTTTAGGTGCACTTGCATAATTTGCTCCTGCGCTAAGGATCGCTTCATAATATGATTGACAAGCTCCTGCAAATATAACCAAGTTGTCTAAATTATGTTCATACCTTCTTGCTTCTAAAACTGTTTCTATAAAATTTCTTGAGTTTTTATAATTATCTATATTATACATATCATTTCTCTTCCTAATAAAAGCGTCATGTCCGCGTTATAACTAAAACATTAGGTCTAACTTTAGTAAGTAAACTATATACATACTTTGGTTGATCTTTCTCCCTTACATGGTAGGCATAAGCAGTTAATCCCATTTTTTTATATGTATTTTTACATTTTACTGCATATTCAGGATCTCCATCCATATGCATTATTAGCCCTGGCCTCTTGTATATGCTTTCCTTCTGATATGTTTCTGTTCTCCCGGGATTGTTGTAAATTCACATTGTTATATGTTCCTTTTTGAAATTCATTCCTAATATTAAACCTGTTTGTTACACTTTGATAACACCTATTGATTTTAAGCCTATTTCTATCTTCATTAGATTTTAGTATTTTATTTATTTCTTCTTGAGTCATTATTTTTAAATCATATATAGGCGCATCTGCTATAATCCTAACTGTTATTCCTATCAAATCTGCTATATCATCATATATATTAGATACTTTAAAAAGTACATCATATCCATAAGATCTACGTGCTACTATGTCCCCCACCTTAAGTCTATTCATAAAATATCACCTCTTATGACATTTTATGATTTCTTTCTCATAATGTTATCAATTTTAACATTTAATTTAACCATTTATTATCTTTATAAATATCCTCTATATAATTTAAAATATGTTTTTTAATATATATTAATGTTATTAGTAAAAAACAATCTCAACACAAAAATTGTGTTTAGATTGTTTTTGTTAAACTTTGAAATTTTTATTAATTTTTACTTAAGCTTTCCTCAATTTTTAAAATTAATTCACTGTACTTTTTAACTTTTTCTTTTTCTGCATTTACTAAAGTTTCAGGAGCTTTATTAATAAACTTCTCATTAGAAAGCATTCTTTCTGCCCTATTAAGTTCTTTAGTTGCATTAGCTTTTTCTAGTAATAATTTTTCTTTTTCTGCTTCTTTATCTATTATTGACGACATATCAATATATATATCCATGTTTTGCAAATGAATTGCTGTCATCTTGTTTACTTCATCGTGGCTTATTTCTTTCTTAAAGTTTAATTCTTCAAAAAAACCCATTTTTAACAACATCTCTTTTGAAAGTTTAAGTTCATTAATGTATTTTTCACTTAGAATTGTTGCATTTGCTTTTTTACTATTAGGAATGTTTGCTTCCGCCCTAATATTTCTTAGTTGTTTAATTCCTTCTATGCATTCATTAATAATTTTTTTTTCTTTTTCAAAATCATATTCTTTCACAGGCCATTTTGATATCATTATACTCTCTTCATTATGCTTTAATTCTAAAAAAACTTTTTCTGTAATAAATGGCATATATGGGTGTAATAGTTTTAATGCATTTATTAATATATAGTTTAAAACACTTACTGCCGAATTATATCCCTCATCTTTACTATATAATCTAGGTTTAATCATTTCAATATATGTATCACAAATATCAGACCATATGAAATCATAGATTAATTGAATTGCTACTCCTATTTCATAATTATCGATACTTTTAGTTACTTCGGAAATTACATTTCCTAATTTTGTTAATATCCATTTATCTTCTGGCAATAATTCTTTATCAGTAATTTTTATTTTTTCTTCATTGTTAATATAGCTTAAAGCAAATTTAGCAGCATTCCATATTTTGTTAGCAAAATTCCCTCCTGCTTCTACTTTACTTGGAATATATCTCATATCGTTTCCTGCTGATATATTTTGCACAAGAGAAAACCTTAATGCATCTGCTCCATATTGATCTATAACCTCTAATGGATCAACTCCATTACCTAAAGACTTGGACATTTTTCTTCCTTCACTATCTCTTACCAGTCCATGAATATATACATCTTTAAATGGTGTTTTCCCTGTATGTTCGATTCCGCTAAAAATCATTTTACTAACCCAAAATGTAATGATATCATAACCTGTTACAAGAATAGTTGTAGGATAAAAGTATTCGAAGTCTTCTGTTTTTTCTGGCCACCCAAGTGTTGAGAAAGGCCATAATGCAGAACTAAACCATGTATCTAAGGTATCTTCATCTCTATTAACTCTATTGCTATTACATTTAGAACAACTTCTTATAGTTTGTTCTGATACATCTATATTTCCACAGTTTTCACAATGATATGCTGGTATTCTGTGTCCCCACCATAACTGTCTTGATACACACCAATCCCTTATATTTTCCATCCAATTAAAATATGTTTTTTCAAATCTTTTTGGAATAAAATTTGTTTCTCCATTTTTAACAGTTAGAATAGCAGGTTTTGCTAATTCCTTCATCCTAACAAACCATTGCTTTGAAGCATACGGTTCTACTATTGCATGGCATCTATAACAGCTTCCTACATTATGTGTATGTGGTTCAACTTTAATTAAATCCCCTGATGCTTTTAAGTCATTAGCTATTTCTTCTCTAGCCTTCTCTCTTGTCATTCCTGAATATTTACCAAATCCTTCACAAATTGTAGCATTTTCATTCATAACATTTATACTTTCTAAATTATGCCTTAATCCAACCTCATAGTCGTTTGGATCATGAGCTGGCGTGATTTTCAAAGCTCCTGTTCCGAAATCTTTCTCAACATATGAGTCTGCTATTACAGGTATCTTTCTATTTATAATTGGAAGAATAACCTTTTTACCCACAAATTTTGTATATCTTTTGTCTTCAGGGTGTACTGCTATTGCAGTGTCTCCAAGCATCGTCTCTGGTCTAGTCGTTGCTATAACTATATATTCATCGCTATCCTCCAACTTGTATTTTATATGCCAGAAAAACGATTCTTGCTCTTGATATTCAACTTCATTATCTGAAATGGAAGTACTACATACCGGGCACCAATTTACAATTCTTTCTCCTCTATATATTAAACCTTTATTGTATAATTTAACAAATACATATTCTACTGCCTTTGATAAGCCTTCATCCATAGTAAATCTTTCTCTTGACCAATCACATGATGAACCTAATTTTTTAAGTTGTTCTATTATTTTTCCACCATATTTTTCTTTCCAAGCCCAAGCTTCCTCTAAGAATTTTTCCCTGCCTAATCCCTCTTTTGTTTTTCCTTCCTTTGTTATTTTTTCAACTACTTTGGTTTCGGTTGCTATACTTGCATGATCAGTTCCCGGAAGCCATAACGCCTCTTTTCCAAGCATACGATTATATCTAATAAATATATCTTGTAATGTATTATCAAGTGCATGTCCCATATGCAACTGACCAGTTATGTTTGGTGGCGGTATTACTATAGTGAATGGTTCCTTTTCTTTATTAACTTTAGCTTTAAAGTACTCTTTTTCTATCCATTTATTATATATATTATCTTCAATCTCTTTAGGATTATATTTCCCATCTATACTCATTTTTTCCTCCTATGTTATAAAAAATATATCGTAACTAGTGAAAGAATGATGACGACAAACCCAACAATTTTGGTAACTTTTACAGCCTCATTCTCTTTTTCATTATTTTTTCTTTTCCTAACGATATCTCTTGCTAAAAACACAGATATTACTCCAACAAATAGCAAAATAATTGATATTAATGTTATAACTTTTTCGATCATCCTTCTCACCTAACCTTCTTTAAAAAACTATACATATATATTACCAATTTGTATGTATAATGTCAAGAAACATCGCATTTATAGTGTCTTAAGCATGACTTTTTATTATATTTACTGTTAAGCATTTTATTTCTATATCCCACTATATCATTTTATTAAACTAGCAAATATTACCTTTTACCTCTCATCTTCAATTGTATTTCTCACAAATACATCTTACTTCTTTAATTAAATAAATTTAATGTGCTTTTATATGTTTGAAAATAATATTACATTTTTTACAAATATAGTAACTATATTCTTTGTATTTTCATATTAATATAGCATATAGCTTAGATCATGCTATATAACAAGGAGGTTAAAATGGCTACAATTAAAGTATATAATAATGATACAAATAGAATGGAAACATATTATAGAGGAGAGAATGAATCTATGCCATATGTAACAAATACTACTTTAAAAGTAAAAGAATTTCGAGGTTCAAGTAAGAGTAACATTCTTTGGACTGAAAAAAGAGCTATGGAAAGTTGGAATAGATTTAGATCTATGTATGGTAAACCCATTAGAGTAGGTTTTGCTTTTAAAAGACCCTATGAAGGCGGACACGGTCAACAATCGCAACACTATGCCGGTGTAGCTTTTGATGTGGGTCATAACCTAACAAATTCCGAACGTGCAAGCATGAGAAATCTTGCAATAAGATCTGGTCTATGGCCCTATGTTGAACCTGTTTCATTAAGCCCTAGATGGGTTCATTTTGATAAAAGACGTGGTGCTCCCGCTTGTTCTACTGGCGGATATCCTTTATTGAAAAACGGCTCAAGAGGGGTTTATGTTTTAATATTACAAGATTCCCTTAATAGCTTAGGTTATTCCACAAGAGGCCTAGATGGTATCTTTGGTAGCGGAACAAAAAGTGCAGTTGTTGCTTTTCAAAGATCTAAAGGATTGTCTACAGATGGAATAGTAGGCTGCAAAACATGGACTGCTCTTATGAGAGACGTTATTGGTAGTTAAAACCAATAACATTTGAATTGTTAAAATATGAAAGGAAGGAAAACAATATGGCAATTGGCTATTTACAAATTAATGTATTTGCTGACAATCTAGGTCAACCGGTAGAAGGTGCAAATCTGGAAATAACAGGACTAAATACAAATATAAGTACAACTACTAATCGTTCTGGAAAAACAGATAATATAGAGTTAATAGCTCCAGAAAAAAAATATTCATTACATCCACAAAGTAAAGTTAAACCATATTCTACATATAGCATTAAAGCCTCAAAAGAAGGCTTACAAAAAACAATAGTAAAAGATGTTCAGATACTTCCAGATGAAATATCAATACAAAATATAGTTATGAACTCTATTGATGAAACTAGTAGTCCTACTAAAACCGTTGATATCCCGGAACATACTTTATGGGGAAGAAGTTCTCCAAAAATACCTGAAAATACTATCAAGTTCGATGCAGAAAATACTCGTGTTCTTGTGGAATTAAAAGTTCCACAAGTTATAACTTTACATGACGGCATTCCAACAAATATTAATGCCTCTAATTATACTATCGAATTTCCAGAATATATTAAGAATATTGTTTCAAACCAAATATATCCTAGTTGGCCAGAAGAAACTATTAAAGCGAACATTTACGCTATAACTTCTTTTACTCTGAATAGAATCCATACAAATTGGTATCCTTCAAAAAGTTATGAATTCACTATAACATCCTCTTCTGCATATGATCAAAAATTTGTATATGGAAGAAATACTTTTAATACTATTAATTCATTAGTGGATGAGTTTTTTTCAGAATATATTGTAATGAATCCGTTAAAACAGCCTTTTTTAGCACAGTACGATGATGGTATAAAAATAAACAATCCAAGATGGTTAAGTAAATGGGGTTCTAAAGATTTAGGAGAGAGGGGCTTTTCTGCTATTAATATATTAAAAAATTATTACGGAAGTGATATTGTTTTAAAACAAGCTGAAATTATTTTTAACCCTCTTAACTCTGTACCTAAATACAATTTTAAATTAGAGTCATGTGGTGAATATATTGCAAAGATACAAAACAAATTAAATTTAATATCAGGAAGTTACCCAGACATTCCTAAAATACTAAAACCCAATGGTGAGTTTATGCAAGATACTCAGGAAAGTGTTGAAGTGTTTCAAAATATATTTGATTTACCTGTAACGGGAGTAGTTGATTTTGCGACATGGCATAAAATATTTTATATTCATAGTGCTGTACTTAATATGTTACAAGGCGTATAGTTAATAACTGAAAGGAGAAATACGATGACTAATAAAGTTTTAAAATTCAATGATTCAAATGATAATGTACAAATTTTACATAATAGACTGAGGAAGTTGCAATATCCTATCAATAATTTTTCAAATTATTTTGATAAAAAAACAGAAAGCTCTGTGAAATCATTTCAAAATGATAACAACCTTACTACAACCGGTATCGTTGATGATATCACTTGGGAAGCATTATATAATCTAACTAATTCTTTACCGATGTCAAACCACGAATTGATTAAAGAAGCAACTATCTTAGAAACATATGATGAGTTGGTTGAAGAAGTGACACTTATAGAAACAGATACTTTGTCAAACGACGACATCACTACAAATGAAATTAAAGATAAAAAAACCGAATCTTGCGAACCAGTAGATTATATTAAAAAAGAAATAGATTTCCCCTTTGAATTAGCACATAAAATCACTTCAAGTAGAATCGAAGAACATGATGAGATTTTTGAAACACCAATTGAATTTACCCCAGCTATAATGCGAGGTTCGTTTGGACCTTTAGTAATTGATCTGCAAACCAAACTTCTAAAACTTGGTTATATAATTAATAAACCAGACGGGATTTTTGGCCCTCTTACAGAAAACGCAGTTAAAGAGTTTCAACAAGCAAATAATCTCCCTTCTGACGGAATTGTAGGTCCAAAAACCTGGCATCAACTTGACAAGTCTTTTTCTGCAGTAAAAAGAGTTAGTGATTGGAATAGACCTACAATAAAAATTGCTAGTAAAGGTGATGATGTTACTTTAATTCAAGATATTTTAAGAGCATTACATTTTTTCTCTGGAAAAATAGATTCTATATTTGGTCCTCTTACAGAAAATGCAGTTAAAGAATTTCAAAATGCGAATGGATTAGCTGCTGATGGTATTGTAGGACCTATAACTTGGGATAGCATGCAAAATGCAATTAACCCTGAAGAACTTGACTTTATATTGCTTAAAGAAGATAATACTGGCGATGAAGTAATAATACTTCAACATAAGCTTAAAAAGCTTGGGTTTTTTCCAGGAAGTGTTACAGGAAGCTTTGGCCCTGAAACAACTCTAGCGATTAAAAACTTTCAAAGAAAAAATGGACTTAAGGTGGATGGCGTCGTTGATAGCAAAACCTGGGAAAAGTTAGTTACTCTAAACACCATGGAAATCCCAGCATTAGCTGAGTTTACAAAGCCAAATCCTGTTATAAAAATTGGAGATAAGGGCCCTTATGTTAAAGAGCTTCAAAAAAATCTTAAAACTTTAACATATTATAATGGTCCTATAAGTGGAATATTCGATGATGTAACAAAAATAGCAGTTAAAGCATTCCAATTAAATAATAACTTAACGCCAGATGGTGTTGTTGGATTATATACTTGGTTTATACTATATTCTCTTTATTCTCCTATAGATAACTGTAAATGATAGTTATTAAATTACAAAAACGCACTTATCAGTGCGTTTTATCTATTTCTAAATCTTTAAAAATTATTTAACTTCATAATTTAATACTGTATATCTTCCGCCTTTGTACTCTATTTCTATTTTAACATTTTGACTTTCATTTTGATCTTTTACGATAAAATCAAGCATAACGTTATTTGATGTAATATTGACAACATTGGTAAGCTCTACATTATATTCTGTTGTTCTTTTCTCTGTTTGTATATTATATGTCTTATCTACATTGTTATATCCGGCTTTTTCTGAGGTTTTAATCTCTTCAAAAATATTTTTTTCAAACATTTGATCTATAAACTTATTTACTTCAGATTCCAATATAGTTACTCTTTCTCCACTTGAACCCGCTACTAGTTTATATTTTTCTTCATCCATAGCCATTGTTATTGCTTTCATAACGTAATTTGTTGCTATTTCATCATTAATCTCTTTTTTACCTTGCTTATCAAAAACATCTTCTTCTACAATTATCGTTACAAAATCTGAATATTGTTCTGCAAAATAATCCTTTGCTATTTTACTTCCAATTCTTACTGTTTCTTTACCTATTTTATCTATTACTTGCTCTTTTTCTTCTGTCTCTTGTTCATTTACTATTTCCTTTTCTTTAAACATACTGTATATTTCTTTTGTTGATAGATATTGCCCTACAATAAAAGCTGCTACAATAAATATAAATACCCATAGTAATATTGCTGTCGTTTTAATTGCTCTCATTTAAATTCTCCTATTCATTATTTTATATTTATTATAATAATCCACTTGTAAGCCAAGTTGGAAGTCCACTTGTTGTAATAAGTATTACTAATTTTATAACTCCAGACAATATCACAATTGAAAGTGATGCAATAGACAAGCCTTTAGTACTTGAATCCTGCAATCCTACTACACCAGTAACTACTGCTACAGCTGTGAATATTAAATACATTGTAAATATTGATAATATTGCCGATAATAATGATAGTAATGAAAATATTACATAAAATCCTGATATAGTTTTTTGTTCTTTTTCCATTTTAAAATCCTCCTATTCTTCATTTAAGATTTTTATTTGAGCTTCTAACATCGAAATAGTTTTTACTTTATAGATTTGTATTTGCTTTTTAACCTCTTCTAGCGATACCTCTTTAGTTAGAACCTCTTTTCTTAATACTTCTAATTCTTTACTTATTTTTTCTTCTTCATTTTTTTTATATTCTTCCAATTGCCTCATTACATCTTTTTTTATTTTATCAGCAACGTTGTGAGCTTCCTCTTTAATTGATTCTGCTTCTACTTGAGCATTTCCCACAGTTTGATCGATCCCAATTTCTAATGATTTATAATATGTCACAGACTCTTGTAAATTATTCACTCTATCCTTTAATTCCATATTTTCTTTCATTAATTTTTCAAAATCTACAATTATACTTTCTAAGAAATCTTCTACATCGTTAATATCATATCCGTTTTATTTTACTCTTCTTAAAAACTTTGTTTTCAATATCAGCGGTTGTTAACATATCTTTACCTCCTCTATAAAAAATAGGCAAGTAATCTTGCCTTACCTACCCGTATTTTATTTTAGCCATGAAAATGACAATTTACTTCTATATTGTGATCTTTCTACATCATTTTGTATTTCAACAGTCTTGGGAGTTATTAGATAAATTAAATTAGATACTTTTTGTATACTTCCTTCTAATGCAAAAGATGTTCCGCTTAAGAAATCTAATATTCTTCTTCCCTCATCTTTATTTATTGATTCTAAATTTACTATTACAGATTTTCTTTGTTTTAAATATTCGCCTATTTCTTCTACAGATTCATAAACTTCAGGTTGCGTAATAACAACTTTAGATGTAGAAACTGTTCCTGTCATAGGTAAAATCTTAGTATTCAGTTTTGATTTTGAATATTCTTCATCATATACTTTTTCTTTTCTTTGTTCCGCCCTCGAAAAATGCCCTGCTCTTAAAGGCTTTTCATATGTTTCTTCCATGTCATTATATTCATTTTCTGCATATACCTCTTCGTCTTCTTCTTCAGATATTCCTAGTACTTCTAAGAACTTATTTAATATTGCCGCGCTCATACCTACCTCCTATAGTTATATACACTTGTTATACAACGAGTTTTATTAGATGTCAACATCTTTACAGCTTTTTATCTTTTTTTGTTTTCTTTTTAATATTTTTGTAATATTTTTTTCATATTAATTGCCATTAACTATTACTTGATCGTACATTTCTAAAACATAGGTCTTACTTTTTCCCTTAGGTGTTACATTTGATACAATTGAATACTCTTTGTTTTTCCTATCAACATTTACCCTTATATCAATATAGTCACCTCTTGTAAGGATTTTAACATATGTACCTTTCTCATCTTTTAATATTGCTGAATTAGGAACGATAAGTCCTCCAAAACTAGTCCATACCACTTCTATCTCCATTACCCTGTTTTCAATTAAATTCTCTATGCCATTAGTTATTTTAAATAAAACTTCGCTACCTTCTTCTGTAGTAACTATTCTACTTATTATTCCTTCAATAATTATAATCTCAGAATCTATTATTTTAATTGTGTGTTTTGCTCCTTCTTTAATGTACTTATCTTCTATATCAGAAGCTTTTACTAATATATATGCTTCATAATTATTTGTTATTTTAATTTTATCATTTGTTATGTTTTTATCATTATTAACTATGTTTTTCACATCTTCATAATTAAACTTGTCAATTGTAGATAAATTCAATTTGTTTTCTAATCCATCAGAAGTATATGATACAAGTCCGCTAACTGTTGCTTTTATATTAGCTGTTGATATTTTAGTTTGCTTTTCTATTTGTTCTCTATCCCTTATCAACTGTTTTACATATGCATCTTCTGGACTAAGTGCACCAACTAACGCTGCCTTTTTAGAAAGCAAATTGTTTATGTGCACTCTTTGTTCTTGCATATTTACCATTGATGTAATGCCTTTAGACGCTATAACTGAGTTTAAAACTTGTTTTTCAATATTGTTTATTTCGGATGAATATTCAATCTTTACATCCTTTAATGCCTCTAATATGTTTTCATCAATATCTCTTAATCTTTCTTGATATTGTTGATACTCTTGATTACGATATGTCGCAATTATATTTCCTTTTGTAACTCTTGATCCTTCTGATACTGTTGGAACAAGAACTTTAGTCGCATCTATATCTATTAGTGTTTCATTTTTTATTATATACCCTTGTCCTGTTGTTACATGATCTATAGTTCCTTCTTTCACTAAATACCTTTCTTCCTTGTTATATATAATATACATAGTGATTGCTATTGCAATGATACAGAAGAAAAACAAAGCTATTGATATTTTAGATATTCTCAATTCCTTTTTTTTATCTTTCTTCATATAGATCTCTCCTTATATTTTCATATATGTCATCTTTTAAATCATTTATATCAATGGTATAATCACTTCCTAGTTTTTTAAACCAAGTGATTTGTCTTTTGGCGTAATTTCTTGTTGCTTGTTTTAATTTTAAAATTGCTTCACCTAGTGTTTCCTCTGAATCAATATATTTAAAAAATTCTTTGTATCCTATTGCCTGTAATGCTGTGTTTTCAATGCTTAACTTTAGATTTTTTACATACTTTGCTTCTTCTAATATACCATTTTTTATCATTTCATCTACTCTTTGATTAATCCTGTTATACAGCACTTCTCTTGGAATATCAATGTATATTTTTATAAAATCATATGGTCCATCTTGTTTATCCCATAAGTCGTTTATTTTGTCACTTTTACTTTTTTTACTTCCACTTCTTGCTATAGTTAGTGCTCTAATAACTCTCTTTACATTATTAGTATGTATCTTTTTTGCTGCTTCTTCATCTTCCTTTTCAAGTAGAGAATATATATATTCTTTTCCTTTAGTTTCAAGCAAATTTTCTATCTCATTTTTAATTTGTTCTTCTTTTTGATTAATATTTTCTATAATGTTTTCTTCATCAAATTTCATATTATTTATTATTGCATTAAGATAAAGCCCAGTGCCCCCTACAATTATAGGAAGCTTTCCTCTACTTAGTATCTCTTCTATTTTTCTATAGCATAACTTTTTATAGTTATATACACTAAACTTTTCATTAATATCACATATGTCTATTAAATGATGTCTAATTTCTGCTTGTTCTTCTTTTGTAGCTTTAGCTGTTCCTATATCAAGTTTTTTATATATTTGCATAGAATCTGCTGAAATTATTTCACCATCTAACTCTTTTGCAATGCGCAAGCCAAGGGAAGTCTTTCCTGAAGCCGTAGGACCAAATATAACTATAACCTTTGATTTCTTTTCTTTACACACAATCTCACCTGTTATTTTCTTAAAAATTTTTTCTCTATCTCGTACTTGCTTATTTCATAAGCCGTTGGTCTCCCATGGGGACAGGTAAAAGGATTATCTAACTTAATCATTTCATTTATAAGGTTTTTTTGTTCTTCAACTGTAACATTCATATTTCCCTTTATAGCTGCTTTACAAGCCAATGTAGAAAGAAATCTTGATTCTTTCTCCTCTTTTGTTGTTTTGCTTGCTCCCATTAATTCATCTAAGCCATCTAAAAACATTTCTTTATAATCAAGTTCATAACCTACATTAGGAACACCTGAAATTTTTATTCCATTATCTCCGAAACCTTCAAATATAAATCCAACATGCTTAAACATTTCATTATTATCAATAACAATCTCTTTTTCATTATTCCTAAGTTCCAGTAACAATGGAATTAATAACATTTGTGTTTCTCTATCTTTACTATAATAATTTTTTTTGATATTTTCATATAATAATCTTTCATGTGCTGCATGCTGATCTATAATATACATTCTTTCTTTTATTTCAATTATTATATACGTATTAAATACATTTCCAACGTATCTATATTCAATCTCTGGAATTTCTTTAACTAAAAGTGTTTGTTCCATTCCTTTAGATTCCTCTTTTATCTGTTCTTTTTTTATCTCATCCATGTTTTCAATATAATTAAATACTTTAACTTGTTTTTCCTCTTTAAGAGTTTCCTTATTAGTCTCTTGCTGCTGATTATTGTAAATGTTATTTATGCTGGTTTCTTTTGTTGTGTTTTCCACTTTTTGTTTGTTTTCATTGTTTTGTGAGTACATGTTTTCCACATCATTAACAATATCTTGCACTGACGCCTCTGTTTTTCTAAATGGACTTATTTCATTTTTATAACTTTCAACTGCACTTTTAACACCATGATAAACTACTTGATAAATTTTATTTTCATTTTGAAACTTTACTTCAAGCTTAGCAGGATGAACATTTACATCAACGTCTGCTGGATTCATCTCTAAGTTTATTATTGCAAAAGGGAATTTCCCTATACTTAAGCTTTGATCATATGCATCTTCTAAGGCTTTGTTTAACACCTTGTCCTTTATATATCTTTTATTTATATATGTATATTCATTCTGCCTCGTACTTCTTGAAAGTGTAGGGTTGCCAACAACTCCTGTCAAATGCAAACCTTCATGTTTATAATCCACCAGTAATATATTTTGCATTGCATCCTTACCAAAAACATTGTATATAACTGTTTCTATGTTTCCATCCCCTGATGTTTGTAATACATCTTTGTTGTTGTTGATATATTTAAAACTTACATTTGTGTGTACTAAACTAAGCCTTGTTACTACGTCTTCAATATACCTAGCTTCTGTAGAATCCTGTTTTAAGAACTTATATCTTGCTGGAACATTATAAAATACATCTTCAACTAATATGGTTGTCCCTTGGTTGTATGATACTTCTTCAAATAAAATTTCATTTCCACCAGAAATAATATACTTATTTCCAACTTGTTCGTCTTTATACCTTGTTGTAAGCGTCACTTTAGATATTCCTGCAACAGAAGCAAGAGCCTCTCCTCTAAACCCCATTGAACTTATCTTTAATATGTCTGATTCTTTTCTAATCTTGCTCGTAGCATGACGTTCAAACGCCATTTGTATGTCATCCTTTTTAATACCCGAACCGTTATCAGTTATTTTAATATATTTGATACCACCATTTTTTATTTCTATAGTTATTTTATTCGAACCTGCATCAATAGCGTTTTCTACTAATTCTTTAACTATAGATGCTGGCCTATCAACAACTTCACCTGCTGCTATTTGATTTATGGTCTGTTCATCCAATAATATAATTTCTCCCATTTTATACACCTCTTTGTCTATCATAAACTTTAGACAATTTTACATTTATATTATATCAAGTAATGGTTATTTTTCAAGAGCTACAAAAACAATTAGAATAATTATGCCTTTTGACTTTGTTTAATATATATCGTATTATAAAAAATTTATGTAATTGTATATACTATTAGTAACTTTACTATGATATTATTATTTTTATTATAACTGTTAATTAGAAATCACCATTCTAGCTTGCAATGTAGGCCTTACTATAGAATTAGTATATATATTAGTATATGGGTAATGTGTTTTTATCTCTTTATAGTCTAAATCTATTATTATTGGAGTTTTCAGTTTATATTGCACGGTTACAGGTGTTCCCGCACTATGTTGCGCTGTTAACCATGCTTTAAACTTTGATAAATCCGCTGCTCTTGATTTCTCAATATAAATGAAATGATAGCCCATACCATACCTAATGTGTACACTGTTATTGTTGTCATTCGTTGAATTAAAATGCGAAGAAGCACCTTCTCTGGCACTAACATTATTATCAACAAGATGGTAAACATACACATCATTAAACACTTTATCTTCACTAGTATTAAAAAACCAATCTTCATTCCCTGTAAATTCCATGTACCCAATATTTTGTATTATCTTTGTTGTTTTATTTACATTATCTATTTCAATATAATCTTTTGTCCCATCTGGTAGACTTCTTAATGTATGTGAAAAGCTAACTGTTTTTTGCTTATGTTCTTGATAACTAACCAATGGTTCATTTCCTTCAACTATCCTTGCTTTTGATACTATAGCCGGCTTCACAAAGGTTTTTTTATAATCAAGTCTATTTATTCCTGCTACTCCCATTCCATCATTATTAAAACTAATAAAAACTTTCGTTTCGTTTGGTTCAGTAGTGAACGTAGTAGAGTATAGTCGATTTAATTCGTGCATGAAAACTCTTCTTCCCCAAGTGTTATATGTAGTGCTTATATTAAAAGCTACTCCTCTTGTTTCTTCTTTACCTATTACTTGTCCTTTTTGCAAAATCATTGCAGAAGCTGTATATGTAGTGTTAGGCTTAAGTTCTATATTATATCCCCATCCTTCACTTCCGGCTAACGGAGTGTAAACTTCAAAATCCGTTTCATTTAATATTTCATTTTTGAACCCCCAATATTCATTTATTGCATACTCATTTATACGTGATATATCAAATAAATTTTTACCAACACTTACTAAATCAAAATTTTCAACACTCTTTATTTTAATTGGATTATCAGGTGTAGGAATTCCCTCTTGTTCACTTTTACCATGTATCTTCAAGAACGTACTGTCGTCGTATGTGCCATTTTGTGATATGTTTTCCCCTGATATTTCGACTTCTTGTAAGTCTTTTCTACTTAGTACACTTCCTGATTGATCAAAAACATATTTCCTTGTTGCTTCTTCTGTAAGATGTTTATTACTTATTAACCAATTCTTTATATATTCTGAGATATTTCCTGTCTCTCCTTCTAATTGATAATCTGAATAAGCTAAAGTAGCAGCTTCCCTTATTGATTTTAAGTTTGACTTTTCTATGGCTTCTTTTGTTCTGTTTATTATATTACTGTTCGTCAATGATATTATTATAGAACCTGCTATTATTATCATAATTATTATTGTTATTACTAATATTATTAACGATATTCCTTTAACTTTAATTCCCATATAAATCTCCTCCTGTCATTGCCTTATTATTATTTATAACAAAACCATACATTATATAAATATTATACTATAGCAATATTTTTTTCAACAGCTTTTAATGTTTTATTTATATTATTACCAGGCTTCTGCTTCTGTTTTTTTCATTACTAATTCAATATAAAAAAACACTATACATATATTGTATAATGTTTTATACTCTAAATTGTTATTCTGCTTTCATGTCTACTACTTCTTCTTTTTTATCCAAAATATCTAAACATAACTCCGCAGATTCTTTTATTGCTGCATCAATATCATCATCTTGCACATTAAGTTCATTTTTGATTATATCTTTATCTATAAATGCATTAGATGTCATTACTTTAACATATTCATTCATTTCTAATCCTGACTCTTTTCCAGATGCTATAATATCCTTTGCCATTTTTTTTGCACCAAGTTTGTATAAGAACGTTGGTATTGTTTTAACTTTTTTAGGTTCTCCCATATACATTGAAAACTTTTCTAGCCACTCCTCCCAGGTCATGTTAAACCATCCAACCGGATAGCACTTACCGCCTTTTGTTTTTTCTAATGCTCCTAAGGTTGCCTGCCCAACCTGTTTTACTGTTACCATTGTTGTACCGCCTTTAGGATACATCAATTTATCACCCTTTGCATTTCTAATCATTTCCGCTATAAATTGCCATACCGGTTTTCTTCCTTTTTGTGCTCCAAAAATGTATGGCAATTCAAGTATTGCTACATCCATCTTTCCATCTTCTGCGAATGAAAGAGCAAGCTTTTCTTGATCAATTCTGCTTCTAATATATGGATGATGTTTTGTAAGTTCTAAATGCTTCCATTCTTTTGCAAAATGTGAGAAATATGATCCTAAAATAACTGTGTGCTTAACTCCCATTTCTTTTGCAATTCTCATTAACCTTTCAAGTGCATCAATATTATATTTTTTGTATAAATCATATATTGGCGGAGCACCTTCTACTCTTTCATCAATTCCTGCTGCAAATATGAACGCTTCACAATCTTTGAAACATTCTTTTATTTCATCATCTGACATATCGATGTAATTACCTAACTTTAGTTCCATTTCTTTTGGTATATTCCCATCTTCTAAAAGTGGTGGGAGAGAAATTGATGACACACTATGTCCCTTTTCTATTAGCTGTCTTGCTATTTCTGAACCTAGTAAACCAGTTCCTCCTATTAAAAATATTTTCATAATATTTCCTCCTTATATTATTCCATTTTTTCTTTCATTTTATATAATGTATCTAGTGCTTCTTTTGCAGATAGCTCATCTAATGATATTTTGTCTAGCATCTTGCCTATTTCAGCAAGCTTGTAATTAAACATATCTACTTGCATTTCTCTATTAATAACTTGTGTTTCGTTCTTCTTTGCTTTTCTCTTTAGATCCGATTCTTCGAATCCCTTAAGTAATGCTTTTGATCTTGTCAATACTTGTCTTGGAACACCTGCAAGTTTAGCAACATATATTCCGTACGACTCGTCTGCTGCTCCTTCTATTATCTTATGTAAAAATATTACATCATCACCCTTTTCCTTTATAGAAACAGAAAAGTTTTTTATTCCATCTGTTTTTTCTTCTAACTCTGTAAGTTCATGGTAATGTGTTGCAAAAAGGGTCTTTGCTCCTATTTTGCTTTTATCACTTATATATTCTACTGTTGCCCATGCAATAGCAAGTCCGTCATATGTTGATGTTCCCCTACCAATCTCATCTAATATGACCAATGATTTTTGTGTTGCATGTTCTAAAATGTTAGAAAGTTCTACCATTTCAACCATAAATGTAGACTCACCCATTGCGAGGTCATCACTAGCTCCTACTCTAGTAAATATTCTATCTACAATTCCAATGTCTGCACTACTTGCAGGGATAAAACATCCAACTTGTGCCATGTATACAATAAGTGCTATTTGCCTCATATATGTCGATTTACCAGACATGTTAGGTCCTGTTATAATATGTAGTCTACTTAATTCAGTATCCATCTTTGTGTCATTTGGTATAAATGATTCTTTAAGAGATTTTTCAACTACCGGATGCCTTCCATCAATTATATTTAATTTACCATCATCTGTTATCTTTGGTTTTACATATTCCTCTGAATCTGCTACTATTGCAAAACTACAAAGAACATCCATAATAGCTATTGCTTGTGCAGTTTGCTGTATGCGTGAAGTACAGCTTGCAACTCTTTCTCTAATTTCAAGAAATAAATTATATTCTAAATCCATTAGTTTTTCTTGACTACCAAGAACTGTTTCTTCTATATTTTTTAACTCCTCTGTAATATATCTCTCTGCCCCAGTAAGCGTTTGCTTTCTCATATATCTATCTTCTGGTACATGTTTTAAAAAAGATTTTGTTATTTCAATATAATATCCGAAAATCCTGTTATAGCCTACTTTTAAATTTTTAATCCCAGTCAATTCTTTTTCTCTTGCTTCAAGCTCCATAAGCCAACTTTTCCCCTGTGTTGCGGCAGACCTATATTTGTCAACTTCTTCATTATATCCCTTTTTAATTATATTTCCTTCTTTAATTGTAATTCCTACATCTTCTAGTATGCTTCTTTCTATAAGTTCATATACATCCGCAAGTTCATCTAAATTATTATATATGTTTATCAAATATCCCGTATTAAATCCATTTATATCTATTATGTTTTTTATGCATTGCTTTAATGTTGGTATGTTATGTATTGAATTTTTAAGTGCTATAAAGTCGCGTCCATTAGTATTACCAGATGCTACTTTTGTTATAATTCTCTCAATATCATATATTTTCTTTAAAGAATCTATCACTTCATCTTTAAAAAACATGTTGTTTTTAATTGTTTCAACTGCATCTAATCTTTTATTTATTTCGCCTTTATCAAGTAAAGGTTTTTCTAACCACTTTTTAATTTGCCTTGCTCCCATAGCTGTTGATGTTTTATCAAGTACCCAAAGCAAACTTCCCTTTTTAGTTTTTTCCCTATTGGATTCTAGTATTTCCAAATTCCTTCTAGTTGCCATATCTAATCTCATAAATTTATCCAACTCATATTTTTGTATATTATTTATTTGTGAAACCTGAGATTTTTGAGTGTTTATAATATAACTAAGTAACTTTATTAAGGCTTCTTTTTCTACTTCTTTTAAATTAAGTTTATGTTTGTTTATCAAATTTAAAGCATCTTTTTCTAATTCTTTACTTTCCTCATAAACAGAAACATATGTATTTATTCTTTTACAAATATTTTCAACCAACTTCTTTTGAGCTATTATATTTTTTTCAAACACAAATTCTGAAGGTCCTATTCTTATGGCTTCATCAATTATTTTTTCTGCCATGTCTAACCCTTCTATACTTGATACATAACACTCTCCCGTAGATACATCTGCATATGATATTGCAAACTCTTTTCCTATATTTACTATACTTGCAACATAATTGTTTTTTGTTTCATCTAGCATTTCTCCATCAATCAATGTTCCTGGTGTAATTATCTTTACTACTTCTCTTTTTACTATTCCTTTGGCATTCTTCGGATCTTCTACTTGTTCACATACAGCTACTTTATATCCTTTTTCAATTAATTTTTGTATATATATCTGACTACTATGATGCGGAACTCCGCACATTGGTGCTCTTTCCTCTAATCCGCAATCTTTTCCTGTAAGCGTAAGTTCTAATTCTCTACTACATATTTTTGCATCTTCAAAAAACATCTCGTAAAAATCACCCAGTCTAAAAAACAGTATTGAATCTGGATTAGCTTCTTTTATATCTAAATATTGTCTCATCATAGGTGATAATGCCATGTATTTCCCTCCATTTGCTATTTTGACAAATAAATTATATCAAATTTTTTATACAATTACAACAAGTATATTTGATTGGTGTTTCATTTATATTTCATTTTCATCTTTTATTATATTTTGTAGATTTATATGATATTTTAATATATAATTTAATTGAAAAATTAAGGGGGATATATATGAGAAGTAAAATGTCTGATTCTTTAAGATTCATAGTTTTTAGTAACTGTAAGGAGTTTGGAGAAGCAGTAAATAACGAATTAAATAAAATTCGTGGAACAAATGATAATTATATAGTGCCTATAAAAGAAAACAGATTTAGTAACGGAGAAGGCAAAATACAAATTCGTGAAACAATACGTAGCAAGGATTTATACATTATCTCAGATGTCGGAAACCACAGCATTACTTATAAAATGTTTGGATACGAAAACCACATGGGACCTGATGAACATTTTCAAGATATTAAAAGAGTAATCTCTGCTACTAAAGGACATGCGAAAAAAATCAATCTTGTAATGCCAATGCTATATGCTTCTAGGCAACACAAGCGTGATTCAAGGGAATCTTTGGATTGTGCAATTGCCCTAAGAGAATTAGAAAGCTTAGGGATAGACTCTATTCTGACATTCGATGCACATGACCCAAATGTAGAAAATGCGGTACCATGTATGAACTTTGAAAACTTTTATCCAACCCATACTATTTTAGATACATTTGTAGATTCTGAAGAAATAGATTTTTCAAATTTATTAGTTGTTAGTCCAGATTCTGGTGCTATGAAAAGAAATATCTATTACGCAAATATGTTAAAAGCTGATGTTGGCATGTTCTATAAAAGAAGAGATGTATCTGTTTTAATTGATGGAAAAAACCCTATTGTTTCTCATGAGTATAGTGGAAAAGATGTTGATGGTAAAAATATAATAGTCGTAGATGATATGATTGCTTCAGGAGATTCCATACTTGATGTTGCAAGCGAACTAAAAAAAAGAGGAGCTAAAAACATCTACCTAATATCTACCTTCTCTCTTTTTACATCAGGAATAACAAAATTTAACGAGGCTTATGAAAAAGGACTTTTCTCTAAAATTTATACTACTGATTTATCATACATCTGCCCAGAAGCGAAAGAGCAACCATGGATAAAAATCGTTTCTTGTGCAAATTATCTTGCAGATATTATTAGTACTTTAAACTATCAACAGTCTATATCTCCACTCTTAAAAGGAAAAGAAAAAATACTAACAAAGTTAAATGAAAAAACTAATATTTTTAATAAGTAAAACTAAAAATGGTATAAAATCTCATTTAAAGTGATATCCAACGTTGCTATTTATGTTAACTCGTGATATAATTAACTTCTAAAATATTTTGGGAGGTTTTATCTATGAAGCAATACATCGAAGAACGGACTGTCGAAGTAGCACATTATATTATTGATAACTCAACGACAATTAGGAAAGCAGCAAAACATTTCGGATTATCAAAATCAACAGTA
>CAYXLQ010000005.1:0-34605 GCA_964465775.1 uncultured Clostridiaceae bacterium | reverse complement strand
AATTATAAAGAAAAAATAATTAAAATATTTGAGGAAAGATACATGATTACACAAGAAAATAGTTGGGGAGTTACAGAAGCAAGCCATAAATTATTAGAAGTAAATGCAAAAGAAATACTAAACGATATGTCAAAAATAAATGGAGAAAAATATGAATAAAAAGTTAGAAATAGGAATGTATATCAGGACTAAAAACCATGGAATAAAAAAGATTTTAAATATTGGTAGCTATTGTGGAATGAACCAATATATATTAGATGAAGAAGGAAATTATACCATTGGTAATGGAATAATAAAATCAAGCCATAACCTAATAGATTTAATCGAAGTAGGAGATTATGTTAATGGGTATAAGGTTTTGTTTGCAGGTGCTATAACTTGGGATAATGATGGAAATGTTATAGATAAAAGAGTAGAAATAAATTATGATGGTTATGACAGATGGTTAAGTGAAGATTTTATTAAATCAATAGTAACAAAAGAACAGTTTAAGTCAGTAGAGTATGAGGTGGCAAATGATAGATAAAAAAAGATTTGAAACCTACCTACTAGCTAATATTGTTATAAGCAAATCAATGAGAGATAGAGCAGATAAAGACTTGTCAAAAGCAAAAACACAGGAACAAAAATCAATATTTTATGTAGCTGGCATAAGAGCTGATGAACGAATAAAAGTATACGAAGAATTACTAAGAAAGTTGGGTGAGTAATATGATAGAAGAAATAATAGGAGTTGATACAGATGAATAAAAAAGAAATGATTGAAATAAGTAAAATAGATTTATTAAGAGCATTTCAGAAATTTTTAAAACTAAATCAGGGGGAATAATAGGAGAGTGATCTAACAGTGAAAATAATAATATATACATTAATAAAAAACACAATAACCTTAATATGTTTTACTTTACTAGCGATATTGTTTAATCGTTGGTGGATAGTATTTTTCTCAATTTTATTTATGAATAGTTATAAAATCGAGTTTAGGAGGAAAGAATGAAAGAACATATAAGAGGTTTTGATGTTAACAGAAGAATAGCGATACCAAAGGAAATATTAGAGGAACTTAAAATCGATTATGAAGTAGACCAGATGGAAATATCAATAGTAAATGGAAAAATAATATTGGAGAAACAATGAATTTATACGAGTTGCAAAAAGAATATAATTATAAGAAAACTTTAATAAAATATGCCAAAAATAAATTAAAGTATTTAAGAAATAGTCTCGAGCCAGGAGCAAGTAAAATGCAAGAAGAAGTTGTCAGTGGTAGCAGAAGAAAAAAAGACATTGCGGATACAATGACAGAAATAGTTAAATTAGAAGAAGAAATAAAGATGTATACCGAGGAATTAGAGTTGCTATCTCCCACCTTGCAAGAACTAGAAGAGCAGTTTAAAGAATATAACGATATTTATAAAAGCATATATTATGAGTACTACATAAAAGGGTATAGTGCAGATAAGATAGGTTTGAGGCATTGTTATAGTAGGGCTCAAGTTTACAGGATTATAAATAAAATTGATGAAGAGTTATGTTCTGAAAACGTGAGACAAAATGAGACAAGTATATTGGTACAATAGTAATATAGAACAATTGAAGTTCTATAACCTCAAACCAAGGGCATAAGTTTAACCTCTTTCCGAGAATAAATTATGTCAGCAAGATAATCTCTTGCTACGGTCATATCCATTTCAGGATGGGCGGTGGGTATGACAGTAGGAATAGATTAAAGTCTGTTGCTATGAATTGTGTAACAAGCCATAAGTGGTTGAATGTTCTTGAACTTAAGGTTTGGCTGGGTGTTTATGACGTAGGTAACATTCCGCATATTAACCAAGATTTAGCTAATCGCCAAGGTTACACAATTTTTAGGAATAGATATGTCGTTTATTCCATTACACCTTAACCCAGAGTTAAAGGTGTCCTGGGGGTGATGTATTGCAATCATCACTACCTGTTTGCTGGTTTAGCTCAACTGGTAGAGCAACTGTTTTGTAATCAGTAGGTTGAGAGTTCAAGTCTTTCAGCCAGCACCATGCACTCGTAGCCTAATTGGATAAGGCAAGGGGCTTCTATCCCCTAGATTGAGAGTTCGAGTCTTTCCGAGTGTGCCATAATCAGATAGTTTAATTACAAAACACAGGTCTTCTAAACCTGAGATGGTGGTGTAAGTCCACCTCTGGTTACTTTTAAAATTCAAACTCTTTAGGGAGTTTTTTTATTGGAGGAAATTATGGAGTTAATAATTAAAGTGATATTTATAATTTTAATGATTTTATCATGTTTTTTAATTTGCATTTTAAACGCACACAAAAATGAAATCTGGGAAGAGATTTATAAAAAGTTATGAGTAACGCAAAAGCAAGAGAAAAACTAAAGATACTTTATGGTTGTAGATGCTTGTTGACCAATACAGAAACGGATAAGTTACATTACCACCATATTACCAAAAAAGAGCATGGTGGGAAGGCTACAGTAGAGAATGGTGCGAACTTAATAAGGGAGATACATCAATGGCTACGTCAACTAGAGTACAGCGATATAGAGTTATATCATTTAGTCAATGAATGCCTGCAATATTACAAGTTATGTTTAGACCTCCAAGAATTAAAATTGATAGAACAGTACGAAACAGAGTGTATACCTGAGTTTAGAAAGAAATTAAGAAGATGAAGAAGCAGAATGAAATAGGGGGAATATGCAGTTGGGAGTTCTTAATGAGGAATAGTTGCAGGACTTGTCCGATAGGGAGGATTTGCCAAGAATATGAAGAAAACAATAGGGTATCCAATACCAAAAAAGTTAAACAATTCGATAACAAACCAAAAACAAAAAGAAAACAAAAGAGAAACCGTCGAAGTTAAAGTAGGCAAGATAAGGAGTTATCAAACCTTAGTTTACAAAAATGGAAAATACACTTACCGAACTAAAGCATATACAGATTACCAAAAAGAAATAAGGTCACAGTTAATAGGAGTACCTAAGATAACTGATCTTATAGATTTAAAGGTAAGTATTATATTTAAATGCAAAAACAAAGTGGTAGGAGATATCGATAATATTACTAAACCGATTTTGGATATATTGCAGTTAAATGGGAATATAAAAAATGATAAGCAAATAGTAGAGTTAAATCTAAAGAAAGAATTTGGCTATAGTGAAAACGTTATAGAGATAGAGATTAAAGAGGTTTAACATGAAACATATATGTTTTTATTACTATCACATTAATATAATCGGCGGAGTAGAAATAGCAATACTTAATTTAATTAGTAGACTACATACTAAATACAAAATCACGGTAGCATTTGATAAAGATAATAGTAGTTTAGACTTTTTATTAAGATTAAGCAAATACGCTGATATAGTTAATATAAGTAAAGAAAGATTAGAATGTGATACTTTAGTGATTTGTAGTTTATATGGCAGTTATAGAAACATAAAGGCAAAGAAAAAAATAAGATGGCTACACGCTAATCTAAAGGAAATAAAATATAAACTAGATCGCGAACAAGATATAGATGATTATGTAGTAGTAAGCGAAGAATGTGGGAAACAATTGCAAGAAAGCAACGGAGCAGATTATAAATTAATATACAATTTACTAGATAAAGATATACTAGATAAAGCAAACGAAGAAGTAGATGTAGTTGATAAACCTTTAAAATTAGTAACAGTAGCAAGAATAAGTCCAGAAAAAGGCTTTGAGCGAATGCTTAAATTTGCTAACATACTCAAACAAAGAAAAATAGATTATGTTTGGTATATAATTGGAAAAGGCAATGAAGATTATTATAAAGGTTACGAAGAGAATATAAAAAGTAGAAGTCCTAAAGAGTTCATATACTTAGGTAAATTAGATAATCCATTTCCATATATGAAACAATGTGACTTCTTAGTTCAATTAAGCGACTATGAAAGTCAAGGGTTAGTTGTAGTGGAAGCTTTAACAATAGGTACACCAGTAATAATAACTAATTATAAAGTTGCTACCGAAACAGTAGATGATAAAGTAAATGGTTATATAGTAGACATGGAACTAACTAACGTTCCAGAGTTAAAACCTTTAAAGTTTAAATATAAATATAAAACAAACATAGAAGAATGGGAGAAGATACTATGATAGAACTAGAAACGATAATAAGATTCAATGACATTAAAGATAATGTATTAAGAGAAATCGGGGACAGATTTAAAGTAGATAAAGAGCGAGCAAGATATTTAGTAGATGAAAGAAAGCTGTGCGTTGTAGTTAAAATAGACAAAGAAACAACCAAAGATAAACCTAAAAAATCTACTACAAAGAAACAACCAAAGAAAATAAAGTGATTATTAAATAGAAAGGACTGATATTTATGCAGGGCAAAGGGCAACCTAGAGCTTTTAAATCAAACAAAGCTTTTATTGAAAAGTTTTTAGAATATATAGAGTACTGTAAGAGCATAGAATACTTACCAAATGTTGCGGGTTTTGCTAGATACTGCGATATAGATAGAAGTACCTATTATGCTCAAGAACAGTATTATTCCAACACATTTAAAAAAGTAGATACTATATTAGAAGATGAGACTATAAATGCAAAGAACATTAACGACGCTTTAAAAATTTTTTATATGAAAAATAAATTCGGCTACAAAGATAGACAAGAAATAGATAATGTCAACAATACTCAACGGGTTATGATAGTGAATGATTTAGATGAACCAGACGACAGTTAAGTTAAGAGATATACTAGCACCTCACTTTTGGAAGATGTTTAATTCTAGGGTTGAAGACCAAATATACAAGGGCGGAAGAAACTCAACAAAAACATCTATGATAGCAATCAAAATGGTGTATAACTGTATTGCAAATGATAACTGCTCGGCGGTTGCACTAAGATATAACGGTGTAGACCTAAGAAAAAGTGTTTATAGAGAAATTAAGAGGGCTTGTAGCAGATTGGGTTTAATAGAGAATGTAGACTACAAAGCAACAGTAAGTCCTATGCAAATATCATTTAACAACGGTAATTCAATATACTTTGCAGGTGGAAACGACTTTGAAGCGGTTAAGGGAACAATCGATGAAAAGAAACTGATTAAATTAGTGTGGTTCGAAGAACTAACTGGTTTTGATAGTGTAGAAACAATAGATCAGATTAAAGCGACATTTTTAAGAGGTAATAACGACTGGTTCGTTGCGATGTATTCATATAATCCACCTAAGAACAAATTTCATTGGGTTAATCTATGGGAAAAAGAATGCCAAAATAAAGAGGGCTATTTAATACATCATAGCGATTATAGAACAGTCAATCCTGAGTGGGTAGGACTTAAGGCTATAGAGGAAGCTGAAAGACTAGAAAAGTATGATAACAAAAGATATAGATGGATATATTTAGGGGAAGTTACTGGAATAGAGGGAATGATATATAATCCTGATTTAATCAATTGGGTTAAACCTACTTATATCGAAGATAATAAATTAAAAATAATATATGTAGACTTCGCAATTGATAGCGGACATCAGACGTCAGCTACTGTGTGTGGAGCGTATGGATTTGCAACAGACGGTAATTGGTATAGATTAGATACTTATTACTATTCTCCACAAGAAAAATCAAAAAAGAAAGCACCTAGTGAATTAAGTTTAGATATATTTAACTTTCAGATTAGTGTGTTAAAAAAATATGCAACATCAACAGACAGAGAAACAATAGACAGTGCAGAGGGTGCATTAAGAAATCAACTCTTTAAAGATTATGGCAAAAGAGTTAATCCAGTTAATAAAGGAAAAAATAAAGAAGAATTAATAGAATACTCACAAGACTTTCTTTCAAAAGGGAAGTTTTTTGTTTTAGATAATCCGAACAATAAAATATTTAAAAAAGAAATGGAAAATTATATGTGGAAAGAAAAATCAGTTGAAAATGGGAGACCTGAACCTGATAAAAAAGAAAAGGAATTGCCTAGTACAGAAGCTTATTACAATTCACACAGTAAAGAGATTAGTTATTATTATGGGGATCATACTTGTGATGATTACCAGTACTGGGTCAAGGACAACCTCCAAAAATTAGGATTAAAATATTAGAAAGGAATAACAGATGGATTTATATAATAATATTGCAGATGTGATGCAGAAAAAAGGTATTAATTGTGTAGTGGGCGATATATACGACCTGCAACAAGTGTGTAAGAGTTGGTATAGAGGAAATGTTAATGACTTTCACAACTACACTCAAACTCTGGTAGATGGTTCTGTTTGTGAAGTAGAACGACTAACAATGAGTATGCCGAAGAAAATATGTGAAGATATGCAAAAATTAACATGGACTGAAAAGGTAGAAATAGCTTTAGACACTAAAAAGAAAACTGAGCAATTATGGAAAGTATTAGACAGTAAAGAGAATTCATTTACAATAAACTTTCCAGCATTTTTAGAAAGAGTATATGCTTTAGGCACTGGAGCATTGGTAGAATTTATCAAAGATGGTAAAACAATAATTGATTATATTGATGGCGATTTAATGATACCGTATAAGTATACTAACACATATATAAATGGTTTGATTACCATTAGTCAGTTTGTAGAGCAAAAAGGAAAAGATAAGTTGTATTATACTCATTTAACTTTTCACGAGTTTGAAAATAATAAATATACGAAATATAACGAATTGTATTTAAGCAAAACATTAGGAGAGTTAGGAAAGGAAGTAGATTTTGCTACTAAGTTTCCAGATATAGAAAACCCTAAAATATATGATGGAGTAGATACACCTCATTTCCAAGTCATAAGAACACCTATAGCGAATAATTTTGATATGAATAGCCCTATGGGTATTCCATTACTTGCCAATCACATAGATAAGTTCAAATCAATAGATACTAAATATGATAGTTTCATGAATGAATTTGAGTTAGGTAAGAAAATGGTGCTTGTTGATAGAACAGCGGTTAAAGGGGCTAAAGAAGTTGATGCATCTGGGAATATTAGAGATGTATCTTACTTTGATAAGAAAAACAAAGTCTTTGTTGCAGTCAACGGAATGGAAAATCAACCCGTTAAAGATATCGATTTTAATTTAAGAGTTGAAGAGCATATTAAAGGTATCAATGCTGATCTAAACTACATTGCAAGTGGTATAGGCTTAGAGGGAATGTATGAGTTCGAGGCTAAGGGTTTAAAAACAGCAACAGAAGTTATATCAGAAAATAGCGATGCGTTTAGAACTAAACGAAACTATGAAACAATAGTTAAAGATGCAGTATATGATTTAGTAAGTGCCATATGTCAGTTAGAGGGCATTAAAACAAAAACAATAAATATCATTACAGATGACAGTATCATTGAAGATGAGAATGCACTTATTGAAAGAGGCTTAAAATTGTATAAAGAAAATGTAATATCTTTAGATACATTTATGATTAAGTATTTACATTTTGATGAAGTTCAAGTCAAGGAAGAAAAAGCGAAAGTATTAAAGAACATCGCAGTTGTAATTGAATTACTAGATGCAGATGTAATTGACAAAGAAAAAGCAATAGCATTATTAATGGAAGATCTACCAGAAGAAGAAAAAGCAAGAATACTTGCTAATACTGGAGAAGTATATACAGAAGAGGAAGAAGAGGAGGAGTCAGAAGATGAGAGTGATGATTAGCCAACCCATGAGAGGTAAAACCAATAAACAAATAAAAGAAGAAAGAAAATCTTTAGTAAAGTTATTAACCAAACAATATGGCTGGGAAGTTATAGATACAATCATTTATGAGAAACCACCAAAAGAAGCCGATGAAGCAATATATTACCTATCAAAATCAGTGGAATTTATAAGCAAAGTAGATTGTGTTTTCTTTATGAAAGGTTGGGAAAAAGCAAGAGGATGTAAAATAGAACACCAAATTGCAGTTAATTATGACAAAGAAATTATATATGAAAATTAGGTGATCTAAATGACTGATTTTAATACAGTGATTGATAAGTTAGATAGTAAACAAACTCTAGCAATGTTATTAGAGATAGAAAAGAACTATAAGAGAATATCTAACAAAATACCTGCTCCTAAATATGATAAGGCTTTTCGCATTAAAAACATGCGAGAAATTAAAAGAGCATTAAAAGATTTAAAGCCTCAATTAGATAAGGTGTGGGATAGCAATTTAGAAGTTATAAACAAATACTCTAAAATGACAATGACTAATAACTACATTGTGTTTGATCTAATGAAAACTAAACTAAATTTAACCGCAGGAGCAATTGAAGTTGAAAAGTGGAATAAGATACAAGATAAGTTATTAAATGCAAGACAACGAAAAATAAAAATACAACAAGTAATGCGAGGCAATAAGAACCACCTGAACAAACAAGTACAAAAAACAGTCAATGATATGTATCGAGACGGTAAGAGTTGGGTACAAACTCAAAAAGCATTAGAAGAAGAGTTTAATTATAATGCACATAGAGCAAAAAGAATTGCACTAACTGAAAAGTGGTACTACAAGTCAGAGGCTCAATTACAAGGAGCAAAAGGGCTTGATGTATATAAAGTTTGGTTACATAGTGGTAAACCTAACGAACCGAGAATATCGCACCTAGAGGCTTCTAAGAGTGCAGTAGTAAGAGGTATTGATACCAAGTTTGAGATAGGTGGCTATGAAACAGTCGCACCTCAACATTTTGGAGTAGCAAGTGAAGATATCAATTGCAGATGTACAATGCGAATTGATTTAGTAGATGAAGTCGATTTAGCACCTAAAGAAATTCAGGAAGCAATAAATAAGTATATTGAGGACTAGAAATAGTCTTTTTTATATGTCCTACCATTATGACATTAAACTAATGGGGAAAATATAGTCGACAGACTTTAAGTGGGAGGAGATTTTTAAATGAAAGAAGAAAATCAGGTTACAGAAGTTAAGAACGAAGAAGTAGCAAAAGTTGAAACTCAAACAACTCAAAAAGATGAGGGAAAAGCAGAAGTTGATATGATTTCTAAAGATGAAGCTCAAAGAATGGTAGATAAAGCATTAGCTAAAAACCTACCACCTAAAGAAGAAATGAAAGAATTCAAGGATTGGAAAGAATCTAAAAAGACCGATGCAGAAAAACAAACCGAAAGAGAAAGAGAACTAGAAACTACTAGAAATGAATTATCTAGTGTTAAACAAGAAAACCTAGCACTTAAAAAAGGTGTTAACTCTGATGATTTAGATTATGTAGTTTTTAAAGTATCTAAACTAGACGGGGAATTTGAAGATAATTTAGAAGAGTTCTTAAAAGAAAATCCTAAGTTTACTTCAGTAAGTGAGGCTACTACCAAAAATGATGGTACGGCAACGCAAAAGATTGCTAATAACAAAGAGGATGGGGTTATGGCGATACTTAAATCAAAACATCCTAATTTATATGAATAAGCCAAAAAAATGAAAGGAAAGTGATATTATGGCTAATCCAATCGCAAAAGACGGAACTCATTACCGTCAAGAACGATACAACGATGCAATCGTTCCATTAATGAGAAAAGAATTAAATGTTAGAAATGAATTTAGTAGAGATTTTGAAGGAAGTCCAGTTTCAGGAGCAGTTAAAGTTCCAGTAAGAGCTACTGACCCTACAATTGCTGAATATGATGTTTCAGCAGGAGCAGATTTAACTCAAAGTGCAACTACTTACTTAAATGTTCCAGTAGACAATCATTTTGCTATCAATGAAATAATTGATGGTTATGAAGCACAAGCTGTTCCAGACAATTTACAAGCACAAAGATTAGAAGCAGGAGCATACGCACTAGGAAGAAAACTAGAATTAAATGCAATTGCTGAACTAGAAGCAGAAGGAACATATGAAACTTCAACTACTGCTTTAACTAATGAAACGGCTTATAAGGCTATCAAAGACACTATCATTACTATGAAAGGTCTAGGAATGAGAACTGAAGACTTAGTAGGTTTCGTTAGTGCAGATACTGAAGCACTATTATTAGAAGATGATATGTTCGCAAATTCAGCTGGAACATTAGGAGCTGAATTACTTCGTGATGGAGTTATCGGTAAAATAGCAGGAGTAAATATTAAACCATCATATAATTTAAGTGCTACTACTGAATATGTTGTATTTGATAAGAGATATACTCAAGCAATTGATGAATGGAAAGTTAATCTAGGAATTAATAACTTAGGAAACACATTCATTGGTGCTAGTGCATTACAAGGTAGAATAGTATTCGCTGATGCAGTAACTAATTCAGATGCAGTTCGCATTAAATCAACAGCAACACCAAGTGCTTAATTTAATTAGAAAGGGGCAGTAAATCATGATAACAGAACAAGAATATAAAGAATATTTCGGAGTAACTACTGCTCCGACTAATTTCACTAGATTATTATTTATAACTGAACAAACTATATTATCAATAATAACTAAAGGAATATCTACTGTTGATGATTGCTATGATGATTTTAAAAAAGCGATTATGGAGCAAATGAAATATTTTGAACTTAATCCTGAATTATTAGAAGTGGCAAACTCAGGTGGTGGTGCTTCGTTAGGGAAATTTAGTGAGGGAAGTAAAGATAAAGTAAAATCTAGTGAAACAATAGAAATTATAAGTCCTATCACATACAATATACTTTTAAATTGTGAGTTATTGTATCCAGGACTATGTTAAAGGAGATGAAAGATATGGTAAAAGTAAAACTAGGAGCGATTATTAAAGAAGTACCAAAGGGCAGTTTAATATGGTATAAAAAGGCTGGATGGTCTATCATAGAAGAGAAACCAAAGCAATCGGAGGTTAAGAATGAAACCAATACCAAGAAGAATGCTACCAAATGAGGTAACTTATAAAGAATATCTAGGAGATACTGGCGAAGGTATCTCTTTTTCATCGCCTATAACTCTTAAGAATGTAAAAATAGAAGAATATAGGAAATTTGCTTATACATCAAACGGTAGAGAACAAATAGGTAATGCTACTTTGTTTTATGACTGTACTAATTCTATTGGTTTAACTTCCGAGCCTATTCCAGAGAGTAAAATTATCTTTAATGATAAAGAATACACAGTAGTTGATACTGATGTATTGAGAGCTAATTCTGATGATCCTCATCACTATGAGGTATTGTTAAAATAATGGCTAAAAAATTTGATAGTTTTATGTCTTTTAGTAATTGGATAGAAGAAGTAAATGAAAAAGCCAAGAAAAAAGCAATAAAAGAAATTGCTGAAGAATGGTACAAAGATAGCGAAAAATATACTTATTATGATACTGGCGAAATGTATAAGAGTGGCGAAATACATAGCAACTTTGATAAAGGAGTTATTATTTTAAGAGCTCCACAAGTAAAATGGCTATATTATACTACTTGGATAACACCAAGACACAATTTACAAGCTGTACCTCAATGGTTTGAGGCAACGAAAACCGAGAATATGGCAAAATATAAGAATATTTATATAAATAATTTTAATGAAAGTAAAAAGAAGGTGTAATTATGAATACAGAGGGATTTATAACTAAGATACGAAGTTTAATTGCAGACAATACAGATTTAGCATTAACTGATGTATTTAGTCCAGAACTACCACAAGAAAAAGAAAACATAGTTGCTGTAACTCTTTTAACGGGGTTTACAGACTATAATCTATGTGGGCAAGACTATTGGTATCCGACATTTAGAACACTCGTTAGAGGCTCTAAAAACGATACTACAACAAGGGCTTTATGTGATGATGTGTTTAATGCGTTGCAATTGAAGAAAACATCTTATGATAATTATGAAATAGTCCAGATTTTAGCAGTAACTACACCAATTTATGTTGGTAAAGATAATAACCAACGAAATTTATACAACATAACTTTTCAAGCGAAAGTTAAGAAAGGAGAATAGTTATGGAAAATGAAAAATTTAAAACAATGATAGACATTAGCACTGATGATACACCAGATTATCAAGAATATTGTCCTATCAATGTTTCTGACAGTGGAAATATCACTATGGAAACTTGGTATAACTTATGCAGTAAATATGCTAATAATGAAGTAGTGGCATTAGACCCACAATGGGATTTTACAGCAAAGTTTGAAAAAGGTGATGCAGTAGGGGCTTTTATCGTAGATAAAAAATACAAAGTAGGGTTAGAAAGAACAGCTAAAGTAAAATTAATCAATTTAGAAGAAGGTAAAGAGATTAGTTTTGTGGCAGTTTTTGATGATATTACAAAAACATATGAAACTGAAACGGTAACAGAAGTAGCGTTTGCTATTAAAGTTCATCGTGGAAGTGGTTTTGAAATAAAAGATTATGTTGATCCAAGTGCTTAATATAATGGGGGCTTAATTGCTCCCTTTATTTTTTTAATAGAAAGGAAGAAATTATGTTAAAAATAGTAGCTAAAAAATATGAAATAGAAGAAGAAATCGAAGTAGTTAATGAAAAAGGTGAAACATTAGACAAAATAACTATGCAAATAACACCTGATGAGTTAAAAGAAATTGAAGGTATAATTATAAATCAAAAAGGTATCAAACAAACTCAGGAACTGGAAAAACTAGAGAAAAAAGGTGCCAGTGAAGAAGAATTAGAAAAGAAACAAACAGAATTTTTAGATCACTTAACACAATGCGAAAAGAAGTTTGAAGAAATAATCTTTAAAGATAAGTTAGAAAGTTTTAAAGAAAAAGTAGGCGAATATTACTTTGAAGAAACTTTAAGCAGTGTGTACGATTTTTTTTGGAGTTCGTTTATAGACAAAAAGGCGAAACGAGTAAATACTATGAGTTCAGACCTGAAGAAGATTACGAAAAGATAAATATCTTATCTATAAACGATGTAGAATACGAATTAAAAATAACATATAAAAATGTTATGAAAATAATAAAACTAATTTCTGATAATTTCCCAGAGAAGTTTAAAGTAAATAAAATATTAGAAATATTAGGATTTAAGGAAGATTTAGAATTCGAAACTAAATCTTTTTTAGTAAAAGAGATAATGGACTATATATTCAAACCTAATGAAGGTGGAAATAGTAGTAAAAAGATATTCGATATGTATCTGGATTATAGATATTATTATTATGATTTTTTTAAACTAGGAATTGATTTAAATAAAGATGATATTGATTGGTTAGTATTTGATACTTTGTTAGAAGGTATTTTATTGCAAAAAGAAAGTGCAATGTTAACTGTTTTAGGTTATCGAAGTTATAAGAAACCGAGTGGAAATATAAAAACTTATGAAAATGAAGAACATCAATATTATTTAAGCAAACAAAGACAGTATGCTTTACCATCCGAACAAAAAGATATTGACGAAGGTTTCGACAAAATGTGGGATTACTTAGAAGAACAATCTAAAAAATGACAATTTTAGAAAAATAATATATAATGTTTTTAAAGGAGGCTGACAATGAATAAAAAAAGTGTGTTTTTAGGTTTAACGTTTTTTTTCGGTTTAGGCTTAATAGGTTCATTTTTTGATAATTCAGAAGATATTCTGGTTATACAATTATTTACTTTGGTCATATTTATATTTTTTACTTATAAATATTTTACTGTTGCAAAAACAGAAAAAAAAGAAAACTATAAAGACAGAACGGAAGAATTAGTTTGTGCAAAGTGTGAAAATAATAACATCTCTTATCAAGTAATTAACGAAGTCGAATTTAAAAGAAAAGGCAGAGGTTGTCTTTATTGGTTAATTATAGGTTGGTGGTTAGAAATTTTATTATGGTTTTTCTTGACTATCCCAAGATTGTTGTTTTTATTGTTTGGCGGAAAGCGACAAAAAGCAATAAATCTCACAAAAAAGATGGCAGTATGTCAAAATTGTGGATATAGTTGGAAAGTATAAAAGATTAAAATCTTAATAGAATAATTTAAAAAGATACATCTTCGATAGGTGTATTTTTTTGTGTGTAAAAACGAAAGGAGTTGAGAAGAATGAATGATGCAGAAATAAGAGCGAAAGTAGAAGTTGGCGATGGTGGTGGTTTTGTCAAACTTGGCAGAAATATCAAACAATGTGATAAGCAAGCAGAATTTTTAAAGTTTAAAATAGACGAAACGAGAAAATCAATTCAAAACTTAGAAAAAGAATCTGGAAAAATTAATCTAGCTGGTGGCACTGGTAAATTAGCTAAATTATTGAAAACTAATAGCCAAATGAGTTTACAAAGAACAAATGAATTTTCTGGACAGAAAGTAGATACTTCAGCTCTAGGAATGAGAACAAGATTGTTTGAAATCAAAACCGACAATACAAAACAAATTCTAAAACAAAAATCTGCTCTCGAAAAAATGGAAAACCAGTATGCTAAATTAACATCAGTTCAAGAAGTTTCTAGTGATAGTTTATCAAAAGGAATGGAAAAAGGAGTTAAATCGCTTAAAAGATTTGGATTATCATTATTTGGTATACAATCTATCTGGCGAATGGTATCAAGAGCTAGTTCGGCTTACATGGCACAAGATAGTGCTATGGCTCAAAAAATGCAAGCAACATGGGTAGGTTTAGGTAGTTTCTTAGCACCAATATTGGAACGAATAACTACCATGGTAATAAGAGCCGTTAAATACCTAAATGTGTTTATTAAAGCATTAACTGGAACAGACTTTTTAGCAAATGCTATGGCTAAATCATTAAATAAAGCAGGACAAGCAGGAACGAAAGCAAGTAAACAATTAGCTGGATTTGATGAAGTAACTAATTTAGGTGATAATGCAGGTGGTGGCGGTGTAGATACAAGTTGGGTAAATGCATTTGAGGATATACCACTTGATGAATCTATAGTAACTAGGATAACTGAATTAGGGTTAGCAATTAAATCGGCGTGGGATGAATATTTTGCTCCGTTTTTTTCTTGGATGAAAGATAATTGGGATGGAGTAGGCAAATGGGTAGGCTTAGCTATAGGTGTAATAATAATTGCCTTAGCGTTGTTGTCTGGCTCTTGGTTTTTGGCGTTTGGTTTAATAGTGGCGTTTGTCATTATATTTTGGGATGAAATAAAATTTATTTTTAAACTTGGTGTCGATATTATTTGGGCAATAATTGTTTCATTATGGGAAATGGTTAAAGGGATTTTTGAATTAGCGTGTTCAATAATAAAAGGTGTCGTAAGCGTAATAGTAGGAATAATCACTGTAGGTGTAGATCTGATTAAAGGTGTTTTTGGGACTATAACATCAACAATAATGGGAATTGTAGATGGAGTAAAAACCATATTTAAAGGTTTAATAACTTTTTTAACGGGTGTATTTACAGGAGATTGGGAAAAAGCTTGGGAAGGTGTTAAAACCATATTCAAAGGGGTGTTCGACACTTTATGGAGTATAGTTAAATTCCCCTTAAATTTAATAATTGATGGAATTAATGCACTAATTGGAGGTTTAAATAAATTGAAATTTGACGTTCCAGATTGGATTCCTTTGATAGGTGGCAAAAAATTTGGTTTTAATATACCTAAAATACCAAAATTAAATGTAGGAGCTTCTGAAGTATTAAGCGATGGTTTGGCTTATTTACATAAAGGCGAAGGTGTAGTTACAAAACAATTTAACTCAGCACCTTATGTAGCTAATTCAATGAATAACGACAGAGTGATTGAATTGCTAAGTATGTTAAACGATACTTTAGAGAACAAAGATTTTTCTCCATTAATAGATAAAAAAGCAATGGTTGACACAGTAATAAGTGGTATAAATCATCAAAATAGAGTAATAGGCAAGGGGGTATTTTAATGGCTAAAGTTTTATGGCAAACAAAAAACCCATCTTCAAACCAATATGAAGATATGCCTCCAATGACAGGTTTCGGAGGAGAGGGAAACGATTTAGACAAAAATAGTTATAGAGATATAGTTCAAGGTAATTTTCATAGACCTGTTATTTTAGGGAAAGGCTGGACTAAGTCATCCCACACTTGCGACCATTTAAGCGATATAGAGTTTGGAAACTTGTTAGCAAGATTAAGAGTTTATCCTCTGCATATCAAAATAAGAGCAAGAGTCTGGAATACAGAATGGTATGAATTTGAGGGATACTGTGCTAAATACAGTTGGAATATGAATCAAGATGGAACTTGGAAAGTTTCTTTTAATCTAGTTCAAGGTAAAAGAACGGCAGGGATGTGATTTAAGTGTTAGAAATTAAATTTGATAATGTAGCAATAGATAGCAATGGTATTAAAGGTTTAAGTAATACTTATGAATTATATAAAGATAACTTTTATCTAGGTGCTATTGCTTCTAACACATTTAAATTAGAAGTTGCAAAACATCTAATGCCAAGTAAACCGACTGAAGTTAAAATAGAAGATGATAATAATAATTATGTTTTAGAAGTAGACAAAATAGAAGAAACTGATAATTCTTATGAAATTGAACTAACTGATAAAATGCTAAGGTTTAATTTTCTTTATGATGCCAAACCTTTAATAGATGAAAATCGAGTTGATGGCGAAAGTACTACAACTATTCAAGATATTTTAAACGATATATGTGACAAAGCAGATATTGAATGTAATTACACTTTAACTACCGCTAATCATATTGTTGATTGGTGGGACAACAGAATATCAGCAAGAGATTATATTTCAATGATAGCAGAAAAAGAGGCTACTTTTGTAAGGTTTGAAAACGATGAACTAATGTTTATTCCCGTTAATTCGCCTAGTAAAAAAACTATCAATGAAGATGAAATTGATGAGTTGAAAATCGGCGAAGGTAGAAAAATAACAAGAGTTGTTTATGATAATGGAGTAGGCACCTTTTGGGAGTTTGGTGATGAAAGTGGGAACACTTTATATTTAGACTCGAATAATGTTTATATAATCGATGAAGATGATGTAGAAGATATTTATAACAAAATAAAAGATTTTGAGTTTTATTCAATAACAGTTGGCAATTGTCCGATAGATAGTTCGGTGTTAGCCGGAGATGTAATAACATTTAAAGATAGAAATGATAATTTATATCCTACAATCGCACAGTATAGCCTAAGTTACTTCGGAGAATGGCTAGGTGGTTATAGTTTAGACATCAAAAGTACCATTCAAGAAGAAACATCAATATTAGGTGTATTTGATAGTGTCAAGTCAATACGAACAGAAATAGACAGAGTTAACAACGAATTTGGAATTATAGCTGAAGAGATAGAAAAGCTTACCGACTACATCAGAAACGTAGGAACAACTGGTAACTATCTAATGTTACCAGACACTCCAAGAAGTGGTGGAGCAATAAACAAGCTAAGGATAAGAGGCTTTGATTTAAGACCACTTTATCCTGGAATGACATATCCAAGTGAAAATACTTATCCTGGAGCATTAAGTTTTTATACTCTGGTTTTTGACACTATTCCGACTTTTGACAACGAGCCTAATTATGTGTTTGTTAATAGCCCTATTCCATTACAAAAAATTGGCGATGTATATGATGAAATATCAATCGAAGCTAATAAAGTAAAAGTAATACAAAGAATTGGTTATGACTTTGATAACGAGCAATGGAGCGTTTTATCTAGCCCTATTACACATGAGTTAAATGATGTGCTATTACCCACTTTTGACGGCGATACATATATAAGTGTTAAGTATTTTGATAATCTAATTTATGATGCTGAATACCTTATTAAAAACGATTTAACAAGCAATTTTGCAACTCAATTAGAAAGTTCAAGCCAATTTAAAATGAGTAAAAATGAAATCGAAGCCAAAGTAGATAAAGATGGACTTATAAGTGCAATAAATTTAAGCCCTGAAAATGCAAAAATATTAGCGAGTAGAATTGCTGAAATAAAAGCGGAGCAGATAAAACTTGAGGGTTTAACAACTGTCAATGAAAACTTTAAAGTATTGTTAGATGGCTCAATAGAGGCAAACAATGGAACATTTAGAGGTGATATTTATCTCCCTGATGGCGGAAGAATAGTAGGGGGAGATGGGTTACTATCAATGATGGTAGTCCCAAGCAATATATTTTCGTTTGCTTTTGTAGGCGGTAATGCAATGTTGCCACTAACACCTATAGATAGGCTGGAATTTCAATTTGTTGTGCCGAAAGATTTTACAATAATTGAGGCATACGTTATTATTAATCATCAGCCTTGCCATAACATCTACGGACATCACCCAAAAGAAACAACGGTTGGAAGATGCAGAAATTTAAAATTGTACAAATCCACTAACTATAGAAGTGGCTATATCGAATTTGACTGGGATGGTGGGGATATGGCACTACAAGAAGCGAGTATGTCATATGTGGAAATTAGCAATGCTTTTGGGGCTAACGGTTTTACTGGGAGTACAAGTATTGCAGAATCTGTTAAGTCTAGCGACATCTCGAGTCATATTGACTCATCTGCAAGCGAAGATATTTTTAATGTTATAAAAATACAGTCAAGCTCTACTGGTGGAGATATGATGGAAAATACGGGAAGTTGCAATGCGAGTCTAGTTATTATCGGATATAATAAATTTACATAATTGCATATAATGTATAAATGTATTATAATTTAATTAGAGGAGAGGAAAATGAAAAAAATATTTAATAACACATATTTAAAAGCAACTTTGTTGGTGGTTTTTATAAGTATTGTTAGTATGATAATTTACTCGTCGATAAATAATGTTACTGCAAGTGATACTGTATCAATTAAACAATTTAATAATGCAATTAACGAACTTAAAGAAAACATAGAACAAACAAACAACGAAATAAATACTTTAAAAGAAGAAAATGACTTATTGAAATCAGATCTTAAAGAAGCCAACGAAAAAATAACCAATTTAGAAAATAAAATTAAAGACTCAAACACCAAGATAAAAAAAATTGATGATAGAGATATTTACTTTTATACTCATGTTAAAAATGGTTTATCATCGATGGGCATGAGCAATTTAACAGAATACATCTTAGAAAACATGAGATAACCAAACTAAAGAGCATAACGCTCTTTTTTTAATACCAAAAATCAAAGCAGAGAAATAACTCTGTTTTTTTATTGTGAAAGGAGAAGTAGAATGCTTGAATTTAAAGATTATCCTAATACCAGTACGCCATTAAGTGCTGAAAATATGAATGAAGTGATAACTACGATACTTGGAATACTAGGACTAGATGTTGATACTTACAATCTGTCAACCGAATATGCAGTTGATGATTTTGTAGTGTATCAAAAAGAATTATGGCGTTGCGTAACTGCAACTACTGGAGAATGGGAAGAAGCTAAATGGGTCAAAGACTCAATCTTAGTACCAAAGGAATAAAGAAAGAAGGAAGAAATATGAAAAATAAAGCAAGAAAAGCCTTGACTGGGCTTTTGAAAAATTTTAAACTGATACATACATACATACATACATACGACAAATTTATGTCAAAAATCAGAGAGGGGGCAAGCTATTATTTAACTTGTCCTCTAGAGAATTGCGAGGTGGCTGTCGATTAGCCACTGAGGTGGCATTATGAGTTCTTTAGGACTAAATTCAAAGCTGCTACCTGTTAAATCTATAGCAGAAAGTGGAAGTAATGAAAATGGTGAATGGATAAAATTTGCAGACGGAACGATGATCTGTTGGGGAGTTAGAAGGATAAATGGAATTACAACGAGTATTGCAAGCGGTGGAAATATACCCAAAACTGGCACTCTTACAAGGTTTGATTTTCCTGTTACTTTCATCTCTCCTCCTAACGTTTCGATTAACGCCAATCGCCATGGTGCTTGGGTGGGATATGCTTGGACAGCAAGTATGACACAAACACAAGAATACACCATATACACAGATACCGCAGTATCTAATCAATACTTCGATGTAACTTGGACAGCAATAGGAAGATGGAAATAAAGAACTCATAATATACGACTATATTATGGTTAAAATAAATAATAAATTGATTAAAACAGAAGATACAGGTTGGTTAGATATACCATTAGCAACGGGAGTATCATCTACCTCTCACGTGGGAAAACCACAAATGCGTAAGGTCGGAAATGTCGTGTACCTAAGAGGTAGTATTACAGGAATACCTACATTTGACACGTTAATTGGCATATTGCCAGCTGAATTTAGACCGACTGCCTTATCTTATGGAGCGGGAAGAGCCCAAGGAGCAAGAATAGCAACTTATGCTGTTTTTCCAGGTGGTGATTTAAATTTGGTTATAACTAATGACAGCAGTTACAACTTAACCTACTACGCTTTTAATTTTAATTATTTAGTTGATTAAGCAATTCTTAGCAAGTTAAAATAGCATTTATATGCAAATAAATAATAAATTAATGCCAAATAAATATAAAAAAGAAGGTTTTTTTGAAATTATAGGAGATGGAACTACAAATTCAGAGGTTAATTTCCCTGGTATTATATCGGGGAGTGGAGGCAATATAAGATTTACGGTTATTGTAGATAAATCACTTGAAAAAGTAAACCAATTTGAACTGGAAGTTTTTAAGGCTAACATACGCCAGACATCAGGCGGATATTTAGGTAGTTACAATCCAGAGGGGAACGACTATATAAATGGTGCCAATATAGAAAGTTATACGGTAACAAAGATATCCGATAATATACTTAACATCAGAATCTCTTTTATTGATAACTATGATGTTGTCAACAACACTCCTATTATGGTTGGAGTTCAAAGCATTAAAATTAAGTTTATTTAAAAACTAGAAAGGAATAAAAATGGACGGAACAACAGGGATTGTTTTAACAGTTATTTTTGGGCTTGTTGCATTAATACTAGGGATTTTAAATTACGCAACAAAAAACAAAGAAAACGAAAACAAAAAGCTAATTAAACAAACAGAATTAGAAGTAAAATTAGCAAACATCGAAAAAGAATTAATCGAAATAAAAGCACTGTTAGTAAGTGCTAACAACAAATACGAAACCCTTGAAAAAAGGGTTTTTGTTTTGGAAAAAAAGGAGAAATGAAATGAAAGAATTATTAATAGAATTAATAAATAATCTATTACCGATTATAGCCACTGCGATAGGTAGTGTTTTTTTATATTTTGGTAATAGAATAAAAAAATATTATGATGAAAAATATAAAACTGAAACAATTGATAAAGTATTAAAATCAACTGTTGAATATGTGGAACAAGTCTTTATCGATTTAAAGGGGAAGGAAAAATTAGATAAGGCAAGAGATGTTGCTTTATCAAGATTAAATTCAAAAGGAATAAAAATAGATGAAGTAGAACTTACTATTATAATCGAAGCATTTGTTAGGGGGCTTAAAAATGGCAGTTAAGACTTACTCACTTAAAAAAGATGGTAATACCAATTTGTCGCCTCATTTTAAAGTTAGAGAATTTAAATGTAAAGATGGTACAGATAAAATATTGATTGATGATAAACTGGTGGAAAAACTAGAAGAAATCAGATCGGAGTTAAATGCAAAAGCATTAGTAATCTATAGTGGCTACAGAACTCCAGCGCACGATAAAAAAGTAGGCGGGAGTGGAAGCGGTCAACATACTAAAGGAAAAGCAGTAGATTGCTATGTAGTAGGTCAAGATGGTAAGAGAATAAGTGCTAAATTAGTATGTGCAATAGCTGGAGACCTAGGCTTTAGTGGTATTGGTTATATTGGGTCAACGAGTTTACATCTAGATGTTGCAAGCCGAAAATGGTGGGGTGATGAAACGGTATCTGTCAACTATGGTATTGAGAGAATCAATGGCAGTAAAGATTTTTGGGAATATTTTAAGCTTGATAAACCGAAAAAAGAAGAGCCAGTAGAGGAAGTGGAAACTCCTGTTGAAGAAGATAAAGAAGAAAAGCCTGTTGAAATACAAGAGCCCGATCTAATAGAAAACACAGAAAAAACATGGAAAGACTACTTAATAGGCTTATTACAAAAAATTATTGAGTATTTACAAGATGTAAAAGACTAGCCTTAGTGGTTAGTCCTTTTTTTGTGGTTAAAAATATTTTGTTTTTAATCTTTTCTTATGATAATTCTTTAACAACATCATAATTGGCAAATGTTCCATATCCTACTACAATAGTTCTGCTTTCCTTTTCTTTGTCTGTTAAGCTTTTCATTTTCTAATATGTCTCCATCAAATCTAAGTGAGTTTTAAGCACGCACATTATACTATGACCGTTGTCGGCGATGTAGTAATGGTGATCTATCAAATCATCAGGTAATTGACTAGGGTAGGGTATGTCTTTAACCAGATGTTTTATATCATTTAAATACTTCCCAGTCGCTGTAATAACCTTCACTGCCAAATATGATAGGGTCGTGAATTTCTTCTTTTTTTACATTATCATAATCAGCATTTTCCCAAATTCTTTGAGCTACTATTCTTTCGCTGTGTTCGGTTTCTATTTGCACATTTTTCATTGTATAAGCAATGTTTTCATCTGCTAATTCCATTGCCTCTTCTAGTGTTCCAAGTATTTCTTTGTTACCTCTTCCTGTTCCGTAATTAATTAAATATTTTTCCATTCTATCTCCTTAGGGGGTTACCCTACATTTTGTTTATTTCCCTTGCTGTTAATAATATATTACCATAGTGGTTACCGCTTGTCAAGTCTTTTTGATAATTATTTCATCTTTTTTCAAAATTATTTTTACTTCTCGATTTTCTGCGTCAATTTTAAGCTTATCTAGCCATGTTTTAGGGATTGTTAATTTACCATTGTAGCCCGTTGATGTCCCTCCTGTTTTATTAATGTTTATCTTAGCTGTTCTAGTTTCTATCATTTTTTTCCTCCATCTATCTTTTAAGTATAGCACCTAGTGCTTTTATTTTATTTTCAATTTCTTTTGCTTCTTTTTGAGTTAATATATTTTTCCATACTTTTTTAGCTGGTATATTTGTAGGCATTTCTTCTTCACCCCATACAAATCCAAGTTCTTTTATCGCTTCTTTATTTTCGTAAGTTGCTCCACTAAAATATAAGTATACTAATTTTTCTCCGTTTTCTTTTTCTAAAAAATGAGGTTCTATGTGTATGTATAATTCTTTGTTTTCTGGTTTTGCTTTTTGTTGCTCGATCCAACACTCTTTACATAAATTTCCTTCTGCGTTTTTAAGTTTCCATTCTCTGTCTTTTCCTTTGCCCCATAAATCAATCTCTCCTGTGTGTCCACAACGGTGGGTTACATCATACTTTGCCATTTTCTATCTCCTTAGGGGGTTACCCTACATTTTGTTTATTTCCCTTGCTGTTAATAATATATTACCATAGTGGTTACCGCTTGTCAACATATTTTATGCACTTTGTTCAAATTTATGCAATTTCTTTTGCCGAGTTATGTCGAAACCCTTTATTTATGCGAAAAACCATGTATAATATCTAACCCAGGGGGGAAATATGAAAAAGAAAAGAAAAATAACAAAAGAAGAGTATAGGGCGAGGGTTTATCCACCTAGACCACCACTAAAAAAGCCTAAGTCTTAATGACTAGGTCTTTTTATTTGCGATGTAATCAGTTAATTTAGGTCTCCAGTGCTTATTATTTTGATGTACTACATTATGATGACAATTATTGCAAAGCATTACACAGTTATTTACATCATTAGTAAGTAACTTAGATCTTCCGTTTATGTGATGCAATTGTAATTGTTGGTTAGAGTGGCATAAGACACACTTACCGCCATCTCTAGTGTAAACATACTCGTAAGTATGTTTTGTTACTGTAACTCGCTTATTTGATACTTTTTTAATGGGTTTATAACTCTTGATAGGTTTTCTTTCTTTATATTCTTTTAAATTGCAACCTTTACAATCATCAAATGTTATTTCTTTTTTTAATTTATTGCAATATAGATAATATTTATAATTTTTACTTCTTCTTTTAAAATGTTTGCAGTTCATATAGTTCCTCCTCAGACCCTATTATAAGGCTAAAACGCAAACAAATCAACTGTAAATGTAAAAAAGTATGGTAAAAGAGTAATTTACTATTGACATTGAGTCTATTATATTATAATATAAAATTACAAGGAGGTATAAAAATGGACGACAGAAGAAAATTTACATTAAAAGGACTGCGAGTAAATAATAATTGGACTATCCCAGAAGCTGCAGTTAAATATGGCGTAAGCGTTGATACTGTCAAAAACTATGAAGCATATAGAACCTTTCCAGATGTTCCTATAATAGAAAATATATTAAAAGCAACTGGATTAAGATATGATGATATTGTTTTTTTACCCATCAATGTAGAACCACAAAAGAGGAAATAGAAGTAAAAAAAGTTAAATAGAAAGGAGGTAAACAAATGAAAAAAATAAAGGATAAACTTATAGACTATTTCTTCGATAGTGAAGAACAGTATCGATCAGCTAGACCATTTTTAATATTTATCATAATAATGTTTTTTGTTATATTGTTCACGCATTTTCTAGCAATATAAAAACCCATTTATAAACAGTTTTTGAAGGCTTTTATAAACGGGTCAGAAAAACTTATTTAAAAAATAAGTAACTAAATTATATCAAAAAAACATTTAAAAAGATAGGAGGAAGTAATATCAACGAAATAAATTTTACCTTCTTCGAAAACTACGCAAAAGTCATAGAAGAATTTGAAGATGAAAACGATAAAAAAGACTTTATATTTGCTATTTATAATTACATCTATAACGATAGTGTTCCAGACTTTAAAGGAATAAAAAAGATAGCATGGTTAGGGTTAGTAAGTAGCTTGGAGACTAGTAAAAATCGAGCTTTAGCAAAGAAAAACAAAACAAAAACAAATAAAAAACAAAATAAAAACAAAAAGAAAACAAATAAAAAACAAACACCTTCTATTTCTACTTCTACTTCTTATTCTAATTCTTTAGTAGGAGATAAGGAAGAAGATTGTCAAGAAGAAGGAAAAGAGGAAGTTACAATTTTAACTCCTACTGAAATTAACTTTAATAAGTTTTGGAAAGAATACCCTAAAAAAGTAGCAAAACAAGAAGCGTTTAAAAGTTTTAAAAAAATTAAGATGGACAATGATCTGTTTAATCTTATTCTTAGTCAATTAGAATTATTTAAACAAACCAAAGACTGGAACAAAGACAACGGTCAGTTTATCCCTTACCCTGCAACTTGGTTAAATCAAAAACGATGGGAAGATGAAATTCAAGAAAAAGATTTAAAAACTATTACAACAAAAGATTTAGCAGATAAATACGATTGGAGTGATTATTAATGACTGCAGAAGAGTTTTCAAAAGCTTTAACTTTTTTAGGAGTTGCATATAACAAAGAATTTACTAATGAACAGGCGAAAATATGGTATGAATTTTTTAAAACAACAAGCGAAGAAACATTTAAAAAAGCGATTAAAAGATTGATAGCCACTAATAAATTTTTACCGAGCATTGCAGAAATAAACCAGGAGATAGCGTTAATTGATAATCCTCATTTAGGTTTAAACCCACTTAAAGAATGGGAAGAGGTTTTAAGATTAATAAGACAATATGGATATTACAAGCAGAATGAAGCTTTAGCCGAAATGAACTTACTAACAAGAAATGCAGTAGAGCAATTAGGCTGGTCGAAGTTGTGTATGAGTGAAGATATTGTTTGGCTTAAGAAAGAATTTATAGAAATATTTAAAAATAAACAACAAGGAATTGAAAGCTTAGAAATGCTAGCCGAGCCTGTAATGACAATGGCAGAGTTAGCAGAAAAAGCAAGAGAATATGGAAATCAGGAAACTAAGTTATTGGAGATTGCAGAATGAACAGTTTATTTAGAAAGCAAAATGAATTGTACAAAAAACAGTACGACTTGGCAGATTTAAAAGCTAATTGTGACAATTTTAAGGAAAGCAGGAGGCTATCGAAAGCCCAAGATGAATTATACAAAAAATATATGTTTTATAAAAACCTAAATAAAGCAATGAAAGAGGTAAATAAAAATGATAATAAGTGAAGAAACAAAAGTGGTAATTTTAATTTTAATATCATTGCCTGTATTGATAATCGTACTTAATCAAATTAGACTCTTACATCTTGATGAGGTTAAAGATACTAGGCAACTGTCATTTAAACAACGAGACTGGATTATAAATCGGAATAGGAGATGTAAGAAAAAATGATATGCGAGAATTGCGAAAGTGAAATAAAAAAAGGAAATCATTATTATGAAACTGAAGATTTTATACTTTGTGAAAATTGTATTGATGACTACCTAGCGGACTTACAAGATGATTGGCAAAGATACTTACCAACTAACGAAGAAATGGAAGCAGAAAACATAAGGGGGAATAGATTTTGACAATCGAAGAAGTAAAAGAAATGTTTAGTGAAAGTTTCGAAGAACACTTAAAAAACTCAAACAGAAATAATTTAATAAATGTTGAAATAATAAGTGAACTAGAGAAAATATTTTTTAGAAAATTAGAGAAAAGAGGAGAAGAGAAATGAAAGAAGAAATAATCAATGAAGAAGTTGCAAAAATGCAAATTCAAAAGTCAATGGAAACTAAAAAAAATAGACTAGATGAATTAGAAGCTGATAAATGGTTTGAATTAAACGGGAAATTACAAACCAAGAAACACAAGGCAAGAGATATTTTAAAAGAAAAAGGCGTCTTAGAAAAAAAAGGGGAAAACACGTACGACAATTACAAATATTTCACGGAGGCACAATACAAAGAAATTGCCAACGAACTATTAGTAGGTGCTAAATTAGAAATAAAAGGCGAACTATTAAAAATGGAAAATTACACAGGAACAGGAAATATGACAGTAGGAAGAAGAGCAACTATGGCTTATCAATTACACGATATAGACACAGGTTTTTATGAAGAAACTGTAATTGAAGGAGAAGGACTTGATAGAGGAGATAAAGCAGGTTATAAAGCCTACACGGGAGCAATAAAATACTTTTTGGCAAACACATTCTTAATCCCTACAGGAGATGACCTTGAAACAGAAAGTCCAGACGCAGACAGTAAAACCAAAGGATCGGCGAAAAAGCCTAAAGCAAAACCTACTTTAGCAACTGAAAACCAATTAAAAGTGCTGGAAAGCAACAAAGAAAATGAAACAGTAGTTAAAGCATTGGAGTACTACAAGAAAGAAATTAAAGCACTTACTGTTGCAGAAGCAAGCACAATTATAAAAAGATTAAAAGAGAAAGAAGAAGAGGAAAAATAATATGGAATTAGTAAAAGTAGAAAATGGCGAAATATTAGTAGCCGAAGAATTTATTACAGCAATTGTAGAATTTGAAAAAAAGGCACTTGAAATGAAGTTAAAACAAGATGAATTTAAAGCGAACTTGAAAGAAATAATGGAAACTCACGAAATAACTAAATGGGAAAGCCCGAATAAGGAAATTACAGTTACCTACAGAAAACCATCTACAAGAACTACTCTAGATAGTAAGAAACTAAAAGAAGATATGCCCGACATATTCGAAGAATACTCAAAAACAAGCAATGTATCTAGCTCAATAAGTTTAAAAGTTGAATAATGCTTGAATTTATCGAAGAAGAGCATCTGTATTTATTTGAGGGAGTGATAATACCTAGTGTTAGCGAAATACTTAGTTTTATCTTCCCTGATAAATACGCAGGAGTTCCCGAGTGGATATTAGAGCGAGCGGCCGAATACGGAATTTTAATTCATGAGCTTTGCGAAAAAATAGATCTTGGTGAAACTTTAGAAGAATTAAAACAAGAATATAAATTTAATTATATTGTAGAAGCTACTCTGAAACAGCACTTAAAACTAAAAGAAAAGCATGGCATAAAACCTATATCTATGGAGCGAAGAGTATGTTATAAAGGAGAATTCGGTGGAACTTACGACTTAGAGGCTGATGTAAAAGGAGCATTTAGTTTAATAGATAGAAAAACAACAGCAGAACTTGATGAAGAATATATCAGTTGGCAATTATCATTTTATGAATTGGCGAGTGGTAAAACATACGAAAAATTTTATGTGGAGTGGCTACCTAAGAAACAGTTAGGGCAATTAATAGAAATAGAAAAAAAAACTAAAGAAGAATTACTAGATATGTTAGAGAAATTTAAAAATAGAAAAGAAGAGGAAAAAAATGTTTGAATATTGGAGAACTAAAGAGGGTGAACTGATACAAGTAATTGATATGGAAACATCACATATAGAAAATTGTATTAGAGCCATAGAAAACGGGAAGATCAATTTTGAAATAGGTGGAACTTTTTTGGGGGACATTTGGTATGAAGATGGTCAGGAAGAAAGCGAGAAGTGGCTAGAAATATTTAGAAACGAGTTAAAATTTAGAAAATATTATGAAAGAAAGAAGGAGGAAATATGAAAAAATTCGAAAGATTTAAAAATGAAAAAATAGCAGTAAATGTAAGAAGTCAAAAACAATATGACGACTTTATGAAAATGTGCGAAGAACGAGGCTTAAAGTGGCGTGATGGGGATTTACCAACAAAAGATAATCAATACAAGTGTTATAAAGAAAACACTTGTATTGATTTAAATAATTTAACGGGGTTGTCTTATTGCGATATTGATTCTTGTAAAAACTATGGCTACAAAATAATCACTTACAAAGATTTTATGAAAGAAGAATCAAACCAATTTACAAAATCAGATTTAAAAGATAACCATATTGTAATTTTTGAAAGTGGGCATAAAAGATTATGGGGTTTATTTATTAGTAAAGATAATTACAAAGAAAATTTAACACCTAAAGGTTTAAAAGGATTTAACATAACAGAAGTCTACGAGTTCGATAAATTAGTATGGAAAAGAGAAGAAAGCATACTTGATGATAAAGAAAAGGAATGGCTAAATCATTTTATTAAAAGCACTAATATTACAGTTAATTATATTGCGAAATATGAAAACGTGCTTTATAACAATAGAGAATATTTAGAAATTGATTACAACAACAGCGATGACAGTAGAGAATCTATAAGATTCCCATACTTTAAAGAAGATACCATGTACAAAGGTATGGAATTGGATAAAAAATACACTCTTGAAGAGTTAGGGTTAGAGGACTAAAGATGAAAATATTTATATTTGAAGAAGTAGAAGAATTGACAGATAGATATCATCCTGGGGGTGCTTTAGTCGTTATAGCAGAAAATGAAACAGAAGCAAGAGAATTAATTAAGACTGACCAGAATATTAAATTATCAAAGGAAGAATGGGAAGAGGTAATCATTTACAATTTGAAAGATGAAACTGTTTTGTCAAGAATGTTTATATTTCCAGATGCTGGGTGTTGCTAATGAAAGTAATAGATTTATTAAATAAAATTGCAAATGGGGAAGAAGTGCCAAAGAAAATAAAATATGACACTAAAAATTATTATTTTAGAAACTATGACTATAAAGAATACTATATAGATGAAGACTATATCGATGAACAAACAAGTTTTATAGATTGTATAGACTTTTACAAATTAAACGATGAAATAGAAATCCTAGAAGAAGAAACAAAAGATGATTTCACTGGAATAAAATGGTTTGCGAATGGAGTGGAGGTAGCAACCGCTAGCTATGAGAGTTCAACTTTTGGAAAAGAAGATAAACTAGAAATCAAAAGCGATTTTTCAAAAACTCAAAATGGAATGACTAGAGCAGACAGAGAAAAACTTGATAATAATTTTATAGTGATAGATTTGCTTTTAACAAAAATTTCAGGAAAAATAAATGAATTAGAAAGAGAGATGTTTTAATTGATGAAGAAAATTAGTTTGGTTTTAATATTAATAATAGTAATGACATCAACAGGTTGCATGAGAGATGCAGACAAAGTATCTTTTAACATAAGTAAAGATGCGGATAATTTTAGAGTAAAAAGAAGAATTGTATTTATAAATTTAAGAACAGACAACTATTTATTTGAGATAACTGGAAATTGTTCGTTGGGCAATAGTGCGAGTGATGAGCTAGAAGTAACTTGTAAAATCGGTGAAGATAAATTTCAAAAGCATTTCTTATATTTAGGAAATGGGAAAGAAATAACTTACACAGTAGAGCAACTAGAGTACAGCGATGTAGACCAATATAAGTACGAAATAAGATTTAAACCTGAAAGTATAATACCAATAAAACTGGAGGTGGAGTAAATGAATAATGTAAATATTATAGGGAACATAACTAAGGACATAGAACTTAGATCTACTCAATCAGGTAAGTCAGTTGCCAATGTATCAATAGCATACAATGACGGATACGGTGAAAAACAAACAGCACATTACTTTGATGTACAGGTATGGGAAAAACAAGCAGAAAATCTAGCCCAGTATTGCGGTAAAGGAAGCAAAATCGGAGTTAGCGGAAAACTGATACAGCAAAGATGGAAACACGAAGAAAAAAACATGAGCAAGGTACTGATACAAGCTTTTAATATCACTTTCTTAGACAGTAAAAAAGAAAGTAAAAGTGCAAAAGTAACTCCTGAAGAAGTGGTAGAGTCAAGGGCAAATACAGATGTTTTTGCTGAATTTGCAGATGAAGTACAACTTACAGATGATGACCTTCCATTTTAAATTATGCAAGAAGAATGGAAAAAAATAATCCATGATACTAGATATCAAGTATCAAACTTTGGCAGATTTAGAAAACTAAATAAAAAAGGGTATAGATATTTAACACCATTTAATAAAAAAGGGACATTAATTTATTTGGTAAAGATAAAAGATAAAGATTTTAACTGTGCAAGATTAGTAGCTCATTATCATATAAGACCATTGCTACCCGATGAAAGAGTTTATCATAAAAATAAAATGAATTCAGATAATTATGTTAGGAATTTAAAAATAGTAAGCTTAAAACAGTTAGGTAAAATGACAGGTCATTTATCTAAGAGTAAAGCAGTGGTTGAAATAGAAAAAGGCAAAGTTAAAAGAAGATGGGACAGTGCTAGAAAGTCTGCTAAAGATTTATATGTAAGTTATCAAACTGTTATGGATTATTGCAACAAAAAGGTTAAAAAGCCAATGTACAAATTGATGTGGGAAAAAGATTATTACAAAGATTAGGAGTTGATAAAATGCAAGGAGAATATAAGAAAAAAATAAAAATTGAATTATACAACGATCATTTTCAAAATAGAAAAAAATATAATATACCAAAAGCACAACTTGTAATTGCAGATATACCCTATAATTTAGGTAATAATGCTTATGCAAGCTCTACTCAATGGTATGTTGACGGCGATAATAAAAACGGAGAAAGCAAACTTGCAGGGAAACAGTTCTTTAATTCAGATAAGAATTTTAACCTAGCAGAGTATATGCATTTTTGCAGTAGGTTATTAAAGCCCGAACCTAAAGAAAAAGGACAAGCACCAGCAATGATAGTGTTTTGTAGTTTCGAGCAAATGCCAATGATTATTGATTATGGTAAAAAACACGGCTTTATGAAATCATACCCAATATTCTTTATTAAAAATTATTCTGCTCAAACATTAAAAGCAAATATGCGAATAGTGGGAGCAATGGAATATGCAGTAGTGTTATATCGAGATAAACTTCCAAAGTTCAGGAATAAAAAGAAAGCTGACGGCTCTGGGACAATGGTGTTTAATTGGTTTGAATGGGAGCGAGATAGAGCAGAAGATAATATACCGAAAATACATCCTACGCAAAAGCCTGTTAGAGTTTTAAAACAATTAATAGAGATATTTACTGATGAGGGCGATGTAGTAATTGACCCAGTCGCAGGAAGTGGAACAACACTAAGGGCTTGTATGGAATTGAATAGAAGTTGCTACGGGTTCGAAATAGATAAGAATTTTTATAAAGAGGCTAAAGAAAAAATGCTAAATGAAAATTATCTGCTTGAACTGGAAATGCAAAGAGCAAAAGAAATAGGGCAGAAAAGCATCTTTGATTATATGGAGGTTTAAATGCAAGGAACAATAAAAGATTTAATACCTCAAATGCTAGAGTTAGATGAAGATAAAATCTATGAGTTAAAAGAGATTAAGAAAAAAAGAACTCTAGATCAGAATAGCTATTATTGGCAGCTGCTTAATAAATTATCAAAGAAATTGAAAATACCATCAACAGAACTACATTTTGAATTAATTAAAAAATCATGTCCATTTGAAGAATATCTAGTGCCCGAGGCGTCCAACCTTAGGGCTCTGGAATATTACGAAGAAAGAAACAAGATAGAAAAAAACGGTAAAGAGTTTAAGGTAATAAGGGTATATGTTGGAAGTAGTTTATTAGATACATCAGAAATGGGTATTTTACTAGATAATTTAATTGAAGAATGCAAGTTGCAAAATATAGAAACAATGACACCTGAAGAGTTAGCGAAAATGAGAAGTTTAGAAAGAGGTAGGAAATGAATAAATCAGCAAAGGAAATGTTTGAAGAATTAGGGTATACACTAGAGGTAAATAACAAGAAAAAATTAAGATACCGAAATTTTGAAAATGATAACTTATCTTTAATTGAAATATACAAAAAAGACAAAGTAGTATGGTTTGGCAATGCTGATATACATTACGAAATAGAAATCACTTTTGAGGAATTCGAAGCATTAAAAAAACAAATAGAGGAGTTGGGTTGGAATGAATAAAAAGTTAGAAATAGGAATATATATCAGGGCTGAAAAGCATGGAATAAAAAGGATTTTAGATATTGGTAGCTATTGTGGAATGAATCAATATATATTAGATGAAGAAGGAACTTATACCATTGATAATAGCATAATAAAATCAAGCCATAACTTAATTGATTTAATAGAAGTAGGAGATTATGTTAATGGGTGTTTAGTTTTATTTGCTGGTGCTGTAACTTGGGATAATGATGGGAACATATTAGATAAAAGAGTTCATATAAATAGAAGTGGAAATGATCTTTGGTTAAGTGAAAAATTTATTGAAACAGTAGTAACAAAAGAACAGTTTAAATCAGTAGAGTATGAGGTAAAATGATGAATTTAAAGGAATTTAAGACATATTTACTCGAAGAAATAGTTAAAAGCAAAGAAATAAGAGATAAAGCAGATAAAGAATTATCAAAGTCGAAAACACAAGAAGCAAAGACTGTATTTTATGTCGCTGGCATTAGAGCAGATGAAAGAATTAATGTGTACAACGATTTAATAAGAAAGTTGAGTGATTGAAATGATGGAAGATATTAAAAAAGAATATAAATCTAAAACTATTCCATCGGGGTTAATGCAATTTGAAAATCCATATAAAAATGCATGGGAAGAATTAATTAGATGGTTAGAAGCAGAAGTTGACCCTTCCATTTTTAGCGATTACTCAATGTGGGAAGTTAAAAGCGATAAAGTAATTAAAAGACAAGTACTAGAAATAATAAATGAAATATCAATAAAACATGGTATAGGTGATAAAGATGTTAAAGATAAAAGATAATGTAGATTTAAAAGAATTAGAAAAGTTTGGGTTTGAATTAGATAAATACAATAAATATGTGAAATCTAAAAAAATAATAATTCCTTGTTATTGTTATAGTTGTGAAAATGGTAATACAAATCATAGTAAAGAAGAATTAATTAATGGATTTTATGTAGAAAATGTAGAAAAGAATAGAATGATTTACAAAGTTGGTTATGGTGGAAAACATTCTTATTGGAGAAATGAATTTACAAGTGAAGATTATAATACATTATACGACTTAATCAAAGCTGATTTAGTAGAAAAGATAGAAAAATAAGAGGTGATAGTATGTTAACACTACCAATTAAAAAGAAATGGTTCGATATGATAAAAGAAGGAATTAAGAAAGAAGAATATAGGGAAATAGGACAATATTGGGAAACTAGATTAAGCAATGTATTTAATGGTTTATATGGTGAAAAAGGATATATTCTATTGAGAAATGGTTACGGAAATGATAAACCAACAATTAAATGTTATGTTGAATTAAATAGAAACACAGGCAAAGAAGAATGGGGAGCAGAGCCAAATAAAGAATATTATGTATTAAAAATTTTAAGTGTAGAAGAGGTATCAAATGAATAGATATAAAGAGGTGAAAGAATGATAGAAGAAATTAAAAAAGAAATAGAACCACTGTTGGTTTTAGATGATGTTTTGTATTGTAAAGATTGTGGAAGTAGAAATATTAAAAAAAGTTATAAACCTTATAAAATTGGTGAAAGCATTATGAAAATATTAGATAAATATAAAGAACAAGATAAATACAAAAATGCTTGGAATGAATTAAAAGAAGATTGCAGAGAAGTTGAAAAAGATAATGATTATATCTTATATGAGAGATTGCAACAATTAGAACAAAAACATAACATAGGAGTTGATATAGATGAATAAAGAAGAAAGCCCTTATTGTGAAATATGCGGTCATTGTGGCGAAATAGGGTGTTGTGGAATAATAAATTTTGTCGAAAATCACATTAAAGGAAAAATAAATTGCAAATATGAAGTTGAAAGACAGTTAGAGAGGATAGAAAATGAAAATCGAAATAGGTAAGGCAATAAATTTAATAACTTATCATACATCAGAAAAAGAAGAAGATTTTAGGTTATTATCAGAAGAAATAGCCCACGGCTTAATAGAAGAAGGTCATGGTGAACTTGGTAGACATATATTAGCTCAACTATCGCCACAAGATACACTCAGTCCAGGTGGTGGACTAGTAGAAACAAAAAAAGTAATAGATTTGAACAAAACATTTTATGTAATCGTTAGATAT
>CAYXLQ010000004.1:0-35341 GCA_964465775.1 uncultured Clostridiaceae bacterium | reverse complement strand
TTTTTTGATATTGCACAAGCTCTAGCTTGGCAATTTATGGATTTTTCTGGATTAAAAAATATATCAGTAAATGCTTCATATTTATTAACAGTATCTAATAGATTGTTTTCAATCAAGGCGGAGATATATATATAATCGTAAAAAGCTGTTTTTGGTTCTAATTGCCAGCTTCTATCTTCATATTCAAATGAAAGTAATTTTCCAGATGTTTTTAATCTTTCATCTCTTTTTGCTTCCTTTGGAGTTACATCCAACAAATCTTTATATGGACCTCCTTTTTCAAATCTTTTAGCCGCTTGAAATATATTTTCTATTCTAACATCATTTAACTTTAAATTAAATGCACTTAACTTAAATCCATCAGGGTTTTCAGATTTACTAGATATTTCAATAATACTAGAATTTTTTCTTTCTTTTTTAAAAGATTCATGTAGTCCATCTATGTTTTTCTTTGTTTGAGAAGCTGCAAATCCACCATGCCAGGTAAATTCATAGTTTTTTTCTATTAAATTACCCTTTTGTAGTGCAAAAATTGGTCTTTTTGCCATATATTTCACTCCTTATTTATTATATGTTATTTAAATATATAATAAAAATAAAGATAGTTCAATAGTGATTTAACTATTTTACTATCTTTAATTATTATACATCTAGATTTTTAACATATTTAGCGTTTCTTTCAATAAACTCTCTTCTAGGAGCTACCTCTTCACCCATAAGAATTGTAAATATTTGATCAGCTCTAACTGCATCTTCAAGTTCTACTTTAAGTATTGTTCTAGTCTCTGGGTTCATTGTTGTTTCCCATAATTGTTCAGAATTCATTTCTCCTAGACCTTTATATCTTTGTATGTTAATAGAATCTCTTTTTGTTCCACTTTCTTCAATTTCTATAAGTTTTTGTTCTAGTTCTTCATCACTAAAGCAATAAATATCATTCATTCCTCTTTTTGAAAGTTTGAATAAAGGAGGTTGTGCGATATATATATGTCCTTTTTCAACAAGAGGTCTCATATATCTAAAGAAAAATGTTAATAATAATGTTCTAATATGTGCTCCATCAACATCAGCATCAGCCATTAGTATTATTTTCCCATATCTTATTTTTTCAAGATCAAAATCATTCCCTATTCCGCCACCTATTGCTGTTATAACTGGGCTTAACTTTTCATTTCCATATATTTTATCTGCTCTTGTTTTTTCAACGTTTATCATTTTACCCCACATAGGTAAAATGGCCTGGAATTTTCTGTCTCTACCTTGCTTTGCACTTCCTCCAGCAGAATCTCCCTCTACCAAATAAAGTTCACATTTACTTGCATCTTTTTCTTGACAGTCTGCAAGTTTGCCTGGAAGAGTTGTAGATTCAAGAACATTTTTTCTTCTAACTAATTCTCTTGCTTTTCTTGCTGCTTCTCTTGCTCGTGCTGCAGCTAAAGCTTTATCTACAATAGCTTTTGCTTCTTTAGGATTTTCTTCCAGATAATAGTTTAGCTTTTCAAGAACTATACTGTTTACAATTCCTGTAACCTCACTATTTCCAAGTTTTGTTTTTGTTTGTCCTTCAAACTGAGGATCCATAACTCTAACACTTACAATTGCTGTCATTCCTTCTCTTATATCATCTCCAGAAAGATTTGAATCCTTTTCTTTAAGTATATTGAATCTCCTTGCATAATCATTAAACCCTTTTGTTATACCTCTCTTAAATCCTTCTAAATGTGTTCCACCTTCTATTGTATTAATATTATTTACGAATGAATGTATATTCTCGCTATATGATGTTGTATATTGGAAAGAAATTTCAACTTCTACTTCTCCACCTGTTGAATCAAAATAAACAGGTGTTTTATGTACAGATTCCTTTCCTTTATTTAAATATTCAACAAAAGATGTTATTCCTCCCTCATAATAAAACTCATATTTTTCTACATCTTTATCTCTTTTATCTTCTAAAGTAATTTTTAATTTTTTGTTTAGAAACGCCATCTCTCTAAATCTCTGAATTAAAGTATCTGTATTAAATGTTGTTACTGTAAATATTTCCGTATCAGGTTTAAAAATTACTTTTGTTCCTCTTTTTTTACATTCTGCTATTTTTTTAAGATCTTGTACCTTTTTTCCTCTTTCGAATTTAATTTCAAAAAGTCCATCCCCGTTACAAGCTTCAACTTTTAAACTTGATGATAAAGCATTAACAACAGAAGCTCCAACTCCATGTAATCCTCCAGAAACTTTATATCCTTCGCCTCCAAATTTACCACCAGCATGTAATATTGTATAAACAACTTCTACTGCTGGTACTTTCATTTTATGGTGAATTCCAAGAGGAACTCCTCTACCATTATCTTTAACACTAATACTGTTATCTTCTAGTATTTCAATATTTATTTCATTACAATATCCTGCAAGTGCTTCATCAACTGCATTATCTACTATTTCATATACTAAATGGTGCAAACCTCTTTCAGATGTACTACCAATATACATCCCTGGTCTTTTTCTAACTGCTTCTAAACCTTCCAATACTTGTATTTGTGACTCATTATATTCTGCCATTAATTAAACCTCTTTTCCATTTTATTAATTTTTATTCTATCACTCTTTTTTTATTTTTTCAACTTTACCTTTTGAAACCTTAAAAAAAGTTACATTTTCTATTTTTTCTAAACCTTCCTTTTCAGTAGTTGTTATAATTGTCTGATAATTAGTTATATATTTTAACAAATATTCTACTCTACTTTGATCTAACTCAGATAAAACATCATCTAAAAGAAGTATTGGCTTTTCTTCCTTTTCTTCCTTTATAATTTCAAGTTCTGAAAGTTTTAATGTAAGTAATGCTGTTCTATTTTGTCCTTGTGAACCATATACATTAACTTCTAAACCATTAATATATATTAATATATCATCTCTTTGTATCCCTTTACTTGAACTTTTTTTAAATATATCTTGTTCTCTTTGTTTTTTTAATAAATTTAAAACTTGTTCTTTATTTAAATCCAAAAAGTCTGTTTGATATTTTATTTTAATTTCTTCTAAATTATTTGTAAGTTCTTTTTGTATTGTCTCAGCATATTTTTGAATTTTATTTATAATTACTTTTCTTTCATTTACAATGTATTTTATATACTCTGCTAGTTTCTCATCAAGAACATCTAAATAATTCATATCAACTTTATTTTTTTCTAATCTCAATGTTGCATTTTTAAGTAATAATAATTTATTATATTCTTGTAATTTAATTAAGTATTTTTTTGAAATTTGACTAAGTAATATATCTATAAATTTTCTTCTATTTTTAGGAGAACCTTTAATAATATCTAAACTTTCTGGTGAAAAAACAACAATATTGTAATTTCCGATATAATTAGAAAACTTATTTACAATTATTTCATCTTCCTTAACTACTTTTTTATTGGTATTTGAAATATATATTTGTGTTTTATTTTTAGTGTTTGTTTTGTCCACATAATCCACAAAAATATTGGTAAAATCTTTTTCAAATTGTATTAATTCTACATCCTTATTAGTTCTATACGATTTAGTTATACTAGATACATATATTGATTCTAATATATTGGTTTTTCCACTTGCATTTTTACCAAAAAATAAATTAATATTTTTTGAGAGTTCTATTTCCATATTTTCATAATTTCTAAAATTAACTAATTTAATATTAGTAATAATCATTTTTATATCCTCAATTTTAATCTTGTCTTAATTTTACTGGTAAAACCATATATATATAATCATTTCCATGAACTTCTTTTATAATCATTGGAGAAATGCTAGTTGTAAATTGCAGCATTATTTCATCATTTTCAATAGCTTTTAATGCTTCTATTAAATACCTTGGATTAAATCCTATTTCTAGTTCTTTTCCTTCTACTACACTATTAATATTTTCTTTAGCATCACCTGCTTGGCTAATACAAGAAACTTCTATACCTTCCATATTAATTAATATTTTTATAGGAGCTTTCTTCTCTTTTTCAGATACTTCTCTTGAAAATAATGAAACTCTGTCTAATGATTCTAATAACTGTTTAGTTTTTATTTTAATTTTTGTTTCAAATTCATTAGGTATAACAGAATTATAATTTAAAAATTCCCCTTCTATAATTCTACTCACAACTATACAATTTCCCATTTCAAATAATGCTTGATTACGATTTACTCCGATCTTAACTGTTTGTTCTTCATCATCAGAAAGAATTTTAGTTAATTCCGATAATGTTTTTCCTGGTATTATAGCTTTAAAATTATTTGATTCTTCTAATAAATGTTGTCTTAATGCCATTCTAAAGCCATCAATTGCAACTATTTTCAAAATGTTTTCTTCTACCGTTACAAGAGCTCCTGTATATACTGGTCTATTTTCATCTTGGCTTGTTGCAAAAATTGTCTTTTTAATCATTTCTTTAAAGACATTTTGTTTTATTGTTATACTATTATCAACATTAAACACAGGAAGCTTTGGATAATCTTCTGCATTCATTGTTGACAATTTAAAAATACCACTAGCTGATTTTATTATAAAGATGCTATCTTTTAATTCAAAGGTTATATATTCAGATTCTAATTTACGAATTATTTCATTAAACATTTTGCTATCTACAACTATTTTTCCTTCTTTTTCTATTTCAGCTTTTATAACATATTCACTACCTAATTCTAAATCATTAGTTGTGAATTTTACTTTATCTCCTATTGTTTCTATTAATATACCTTCTAATATAGGCATTGTTGTTTTTGTAGATGCTGTTTTAGTAACACTACTTAAACAAATTAATAAATCATTTTTTATACATTTAAATTTCATTTTTTTTCTCCTCTCAAAAAACGGGTATGAGTGTAATATATATATATTATAATTAGTAGTAGTAGTAGTAGTACCTGTGGATTATGTGGAAAACCATCAGAAACCATTACCATCACATACTTTATCACTGTTGATAACCCTGTGGATAACATGTATTTATTATCCACAGAACACTTGTTTTGTGTGGATAAGTCAGATAAAAATAGTTATCCACAAAGTTATTCACAGGATATCCACAGCAAATTGTGAATAACTTCACAGTATGTAACAATACAACAATACTTTTGTAACAATCTTGTAATATATACTCCTACATACTGATAGATAAGGATTTCTTAATATCATCTATAAGTTCTCTAGCTTCTTCATTATTTTCATATTGATCTGAAATTTTAGAATATGCATGAAGTACTGTAGAATGATCTCTTCCTCCAAAATCCTTACCTATATTGGGGAAGGTCATATTTATAAGTTCTCTGCACAAATACATAGCTATTTGCCTTGGATACGCTACATTATTTGATCTTTTTTCACTTAAGACATCACTTACTTTAATATTAAAAAACTTACATACCACTTGAATTATTAAAGTACTTGTTAATACTTTTGTGTTTTTAACTAATATAGATTCTATTGTATTATCAATTATTGCATCAGTTAATTCTTTATTTGTAAAAGAAGTATATGCAATTAATTTGTTAAAAACTCCTTCAAGTTCACGAATATTTGAAGTTACTTTAGTTGCTATTTTTATTAAAACATCATCTGCTATAACGTACCTTTCTTTTTCCGCTTTTTTTCTTAATATTGCAAGTCTTGTTTCGTAATCTGGAGCTTGTATATCAACTGCAAGCCCCATTTCAAAGCGTGTTTTTAATCGATCTTCTAACATATTAATTTCTTTAGGAGCTTTTTCACTTGTAAGAACAATTTGTTTACCACCTTCAAATAAAGTATTAAAAGTATGGAAAAATTCTTCTTGACATTTTTCCTTTCCTGCTAGAAATTGAATATCATCAATTAGCAGTAAATCAATTTTCCTATATTTATTTCTAAAAGCCTCACTACTATTATTCATTATTGCTGATACAAGTTCATTTGCAAAGTTTTCTCCGTGTTGTATATATAATACTAAAATTTGGATGAGACTCTGCAATACTATGTCCTATAGCTTGCATTAAGTGAGTTTTACCAAGCCCTACTCCACCATATATAAACAATGGATTATATTTTAATCCTGGATTTTCAGAAACTGATGCTGCAGATGCATGTGCAAATCTATTGTTAGTACCTATAATATAATTTTCAAAAGTATATTTTTGATTTAATCCAATAGAATGTGCAACTACATTAGAAGAGTTTTTTGAATAATTAAGATTATCATTTTTTTCTTCTACAGTATTTGTTTCATAAGTATTTTCATTAGTTTCTTTAGAATTTTCATCATCATTTGAGCATTCTTTAGACTCAAAAACGATAATATAATTCTTTTTTGTCAGAAAAGTTAAGGTGTTCTGAATTAAATCTAAATATTTTTTAGAGAGTACTTCTATATGATAATTAGAAGGTGCTAAAAAACAAATAGTATTTTCATCAGAAAGCCTAGGGACCATGACTTCAACGTATGTTTTATATCCAACTGGAGAGATTTCATCTTGTAATACCTCAAGTGCTTGCTCCCAAGTTTTCATAAAAATTTCCCCCATTTTTAACCTCCTTTTTTAAAGTTATCCACAAAGTTATCCACAGGTGTTGATAACTTTAACACAATATGAAATGATACAAAAATTATATGTGACATAAAGATGTTAATTAATAAATTTTTGTAAATATTACGCTATAAATTTATTCTAATATATCAGAGATTTGTTGAAAAAACAAGTATAAATAAGAAAAAGAAAATAACTTGTAATATTGTCTAGATATAGAGTTTAAAGGAAAAAAACCAGTTTTAAAATAGTAAAATAAAAAACATATAAAAACATATTATGTTCACTAGCTCTCCTCTCTTTTAAACTTACACATAATTTATATTTTGAATTTTAAAATTAACTGTTGACAGCAATAAAAAACTATAGTATAATTACCTGGAAAAATTTCACTTAAAATACTTGGAGGTGTAAACAGATGAAAATGACATTTCAACCAAAAACAAAACAAGCTAAAAGAGAACACGGTTTTAGAAAAAGAATGCAAACTGCAGGTGGGAAAGCTGTTTTAAAGAGAAGAAGAGAAAAAGGTAGAAGCAAAATATCATATTAATAAAAATAAAAGGGTATGTGTAATTATCCTTTATTTTTTTTGTTATTTATGTTAATATAATTATATATTGAAAAGGTGGTAATATGGTATTTACAAAATCATTGAAAGGTAGTTATTATTTTAAGAAGTGCTTAAGAAAAGGTAAATATAGTTCTAGTGCTAATATAACGACATATGTGTTGGATAATAAAAAAAATAAAACTAACAATTATCTAGGTATATGTGTAAGTAAAAAACATGGAAATAGTGTAGTAAGAAATAGATTAAAAAGATGGGCAAAAGAGGCATATAAAGAACTAGAATATGCGATGTTTAAAGGGAAACAAATAATTATTTTATACAAAAAGAATATAGATATAAACGATTTATCTTTTCATACTATAAAGAATGAATTAGAACAAAATTGTTTGAAATTAAAAATAATTGATAATGTGTATAATAATGAAAAAAACTAGAGATTTACTTAAAAAATTAATCATATGGTTAATAAATAAATATAAAACTATTGTATCACCACGTATGAAAAAAAACTGTAAATACTATCCAACATGTTCAAATTATGCTATTTTAGCTATTGACAAATATGGTATAATAAAAGGCAGTATAAAGGCAATTTGGAGAATACTTAGATGTAATCCGTTTTCAAAGCGGAGGAGTAGATTTATTAGAATAAGATTAAGGAGTTATAAAATAGATGATAAATGCAATAGCAAACTTATTTGGAGCAGTTGTGAAGCTTATATATAATGCAGTTGGACAAAATTATGGTTTATCAATAATTATATTTGCGATACTTTCAAAATTAATAATGTTTCCACTTAGTTTAAAGCAAGCAAAAGCAACTAAAAACATGAAAAAAATAGCACCAATGGAGCAAGAATTAAGAAAAAAATACAAAGGGAATAATGAAAAGTTAGGGATAGAGTTACAAAAATTATACAGTGAACATAAGGTTAATCCTTTAGCAGGGTGTTTACCAGCATTAGTACAAATACCAATAATCCTTGCTATGTTCTATATTGTTAAGCAGCCCCTTACATATATTAAACAACTACCAAAAGAAAAAATCCAAGAGTATGTAATTGAAATGAGAGCAGATGGAGATAAAGAAAAGAAAGTAACGGATAGTGAATTAAAAAATAGTGAATTGGAAATTGCATCAAAGAAGAAAATTTTAAACATGAATTTTGCAGGAATAAATTTTGGAGATATCCCATCAAAGTCAATAGCTAAAGGAGTTCCAAAAGAAGAGAGGCCTAGCTATATAACTTTAATAGTTCCTATTCTAAGCTTAATATCTACTATTATTCAAACAAAAATAACACAAAAAAATTCAAACCTTACTGATGAACAAAAAGAACAACAAAAAACCATGAGTATGATGATGCCATTTTTATCAGCATACATAGCATATATAATGCCGCTAGCGTTAGGAATTTACTGGCTTATAGGAGGTATAATACAGTTAATATTACAACTAATTATTGAATATATAATAAATGGAAAACAAGAAGGTACAGTTGCAAAATTATTATCTGGGGGGAGAGAAGAATAATGAAAAGAGTAACAGAACAAGTAGCTAAAACTGTTGAAGAAGCAGTTAGAAAAGGACTTGAAGAACTAAAAGTACCAAAAGATTATGTTAAGATAGAAATATTAGAAGAACCAAGTAAAAGTGTTATGGGATTTTTATCGAGTAACCTTGCAAGAGTAAGATTAACTGTTGATAAAAAACTTGATGATACAACAGTTCAAGCAACTGCACAAAAAACGGATGCTATAGTGAGTAAAATTTTTGAAATAATGAAAGATGAATCAAAATATGAAATAAAGAATAAGAATAGCAAGGTTGAAGTTATAATAAATAGTGGAGAAAGTGCACATCTTATTGGATATAAAGGAAGAACTATTGAAGCTTTTCAATCAACAATAAACTCTATTCTTCAAAAAGACACTGAAGAAAATGCTAAAGTATTTATAGAAGTAAATGATTATAAGAAAAACAAGGAAGAAAAGCTTAAAAATCTTGCTAATAAAATGGCAGACAATGTAGTTAAATTTAAAAAAATAATTAAGCTTGAACCTATGTCGGCATATGAAAGAATGATAGTACATACGGCGCTTTCAGATAGAAAAGATGTTGAAACAGAAAGCATTGGAGAAGAGCCAAGAAGAAGAATAATGATAAAATTAAAAAGATAAAAAAATTTAAAAGTTCAGACAAAGTCTGACTTTTTTGTGAGGTGAGATTAAAGTTATGTTAACAGAGACGATAGCAGCAATAAGTACAGGAGGAACTAACACAGGAATCAATATAATTAGAATAAGTGGAAGTAAATCCAAAAAGATAATAGATGAGATATTCACATCAAAGGATAAACTGGACCATCAAAAAATTATATTTGGTAAAATAAAGAATAATGAAAAGATATTAGATGAAGTCTTAGTATCTTGTTTTAAAGCTCCTAATTCCTTTACAGGCGAAGATGTTTATGAAATAAATTGTCATGGAGGGAGAAGAATAACCTTAGATATTCTAGAAATTGTTTTAGAAAAGGGTGCTAGAATAGCTGAACCAGGTGAGTTTTCAAAGAGAGCATTTTTGAATGGAAAAATAGACTTATCAAAAGCCGAATCTATAATTGATATTATAAATGCGACAACAAAAAAGCAAACTAATATAGCTATAGATCAGTTAAATGGTGGAGTTTATGATGTTATAAAAGAAGAAAGAGATAAACTAATAGAACTGTTAGCTCATATAGAGGTAGGAATAGACTACCCTGAATATGATTATGAAGAATTAACATTAGAGTCTATTGAAAAAATGTTAGAAAGTATAAAACAAAGCTTAATAAAATATATTGATACATATAAAGAAGGAAAGTATATTAAATCTGGAATAAATGTAGCTATATTGGGTGGTACAAATGCAGGAAAATCATCATTGTTGAATCTTTTAGCTAAGGAAGACAAGGCGATAGTTACAGATATAGAAGGAACTACTAGGGATATAGTAGAAGAGACTGTAATTATAAATGATGTTGTATTAAATATATTTGATACTGCTGGAATTAGATATACAGAAGATGTAGTAGAAAAAATAGGAATACAGAAAAGTAAGGATATAATTAAAAAAGTAGATTTAATAATTCTTGTTATAGATTTAGTAAAAGGATTAACAGAAAACGATGAAGAAATTTTGAAATTAATTAATGATAACAATAAAGAGTATATAATATGTTTAAATAAAATGGATGTTTCATGTGAAAATGTAATTAAAAAAGACATACAAGCTCCTGAGAGGGTCATACAGACATCTTTCTTGCTCAACCAAGGAATAGATACTCTTAAAGGCAAAATCCTCGAAATTTTCAATTTAGGACGAATCGAAGAAAATCAAGATTTAATAATAGTAAATGAGAGACATTATTATTTATTACAAAAAGCAAAGGAGCATATAGAAAAGGCAATAAATATTTCTAAACAAGGGATGAGTATGGATATAGTAGAAATAGACATTAAAAGTGCAACAAAACATTTAGGAGAAATAATAGGAGAAGAAATAGAAGTAGATGTTATAAACAAAATATTTGAAAAATTTTGTTTAGGAAAATAGGGGAGGAACATGGAATATAAAGCAGAAGAATACGATGTAATAGTTATAGGGGCAGGACATGCAGGGATTGAAGCAGCACTAGCGTCATCAAGATTAAATAAAAAAACAGCCATATTTACAATTAACATGGAATGTATTGCAAACATGCCATGTAATCCTAATATAGGTGGTACATCCAAAGGACATTTGGTAAGAGAAATAGATGCGCTCGGGGGAGAAATGGGAAAAGCAGCAGATGAATGCTATTTGCAATCTAAGATGCTTAATCATTCTAAAGGCCCAGCAGTGCATTCGTTAAGAGCACAAATAGATAGAAAAAAATATCATGCATACATGAAAAATATTTTAGAAAATCAAGACAATCTTGATTTGTATCAAGCAGAAGTTATAGAAATAATCTATGAAGAAGGAAAAATAAAAGGAGTTAAGACAAAAACACATGCAATATATGAAGCAAAAACTATTATAGTAACTACAGGGACATATTTAAATGGTAGGATTATAATTGGAGAGATATCATTTGAAAGTGGCCCAGACGGGGTATTTCCTGCAAAACAACTATCTCATAGTTTTGAAAAAATGAAGATACAAACTAGAAGATTTAAAACCGGAACACCAGCACGAATTAATAGTAAAACCATAACTCTAGAAGATGTTGAAAAACAACCGGGAGATGAGAAAATACATTTATTTTCATTTGATAATGAAGAAGATGAAAGTAAGATAAGAACCAATCAAATGGATTGTTATTTGACCTATACAAATGATAATACACATAAGATAATATTAGATAATATAAAAAGATCTCCATTATTTAGCGGAGAGATAGAAGGCGTGGGCGCTAGGTATTGCCCGTCTATAGAAGATAAAGTAGTTAGATTTAAAGATAAAGACAGGCACCAGATTTTTATAGAACCAACTGGGGAAAATACAAATGAAATGTACATACAAGGAATGTCTTCAAGTTTGCCAGAGGAAGTTCAAATAATGATGTATAGAAGCATAAAAGGAATGGAAAATGCTAAACTTATGAGGCCTGCATATGCAATAGAATATGATGTTATAGATTCATCTAAACTTAGGCTATCGCTAGAGTACAAAGGCATACCTGGATTGTTTTTTGCGGGGCAAGTTAACGGAAGTTCCGGATATGAGGAAGCTGCAGCTCAAGGTTTAATAGCAGGCATAAATGCAAGTAGATTAATTGATGAGAAGGAGCCTTTTATATTAGACAGATCGGAAGCGTATATAGGAGTATTAATAGATGATCTAATTACTAAAGGAACAAATGAACCCTATAGAATGATGACTTCTAGAGCAGAATATAGATTATTATTGAGACAAGATAATGCAGATTTAAGACTTACAAAAAAAGGTCATGAGCTTGGATTAATAAGTGATGAAAGGTATTCTAAATTTATTAATAAGAAAGAAAAAATAGAAGAAGAAGTAGAAAGAATAAGAAAATACAAAGTATCACCAACGGAAGAAAATAATAAGATTTTAAGAGAATTAGGAAGTCATGAATTAACTGTAGGAGTAAAGCTTGCAGACTTATTAAAAAGAACAGAATTAACATATTTAAATACAGAAAAACTAGACAAAGAAAGAAAAAAATTAAAATACAGTGTAAGAAATCAAGTAGAAATACAGATTAAATATGAAGGATATATTAAATTACAATTAGAACATATAGAATCATTTAAGAAACTTGAAAATAAAAAACTATCAGAAAATATTGATTATTCAAAGATAAAAGGAATATCAATAGAAGCAAGAGAAAAGTTAAGCAATATAAAACCTGATTCAGTAGGGCAAGCATCTCGTATATCAGGGGTATCACCTGCAGACATATCAGTGTTACATATATATTTAAATCAAATTAATAGGGAGGGGCTATAATTTCACATGAAAATGTTAAAAGACGAATTCATATTAACACTTATTAATAAAGCGGATAAGTATAATATAAATTTAAATAGGTTACAGGCAGAAATGTTATACGAATATAAAGAATTAATGATAGAGTGGAATAAAAAAGTGAATCTTACTGCTATAACAGATGATAATGAAATAATAACTAAACATTTTATTGATTCGCTTCTCTCTATTAAAAATATAAAAGCAAAAGATAAGGTTATAGATGTGGGAACGGGTGCAGGAATGCCAGGAATAATTTTATCAATATATTTTAATGGAGAAGTAGAGGTTACGTTGCTAGATTCATTAAATAAAAGAATAAATTTTTTAAATATTGTAATTGAAAAATTACAACTAGAAAATATAAAAACTGTTACTGGAAGAGCTGAAGAAATGGCTCAAAATCCAGATTTTAGAGAAAAGTATGATATTGCAATAGCAAGGGCAGTTGCAAATATGAATATACTAGTAGAACTACTTGCAGGCTTTGTAAAAGTAAATGGTCTTTGTATATGTATGAAAGGAAGACAAGCTAAAGAAGAACTTCAAAATTCAAAAAAAGCTATAGAAGAGCTTGGACTAAGTAATATAGATATAAGTGAATATATACTAGGTGGTACTGAAGAAAATAAAAGAATGATAATATGTATAAGGAAGATAAAAGGACTAGCTAATAAATACCCAAGAATTTATGGGCAAATAAAAAAGAAACCTCTATAAAACTATAGAAAAAGAGATGTATCTCTTTTTTTTTTAGATTAAATGTAATATAATGAAGATGAGGTGAAAAGGACATGCCAAAAATAATTGCAATTGCTAATCAAAAGGGTGGAGTAGGCAAAACAACAACATCAGTTAATTTAAGTGCTTGTGTAGCAGAAAGAGGGAAGAAGGTATTACTTATTGATATAGATCCACAAGGTAATGCTACGAGTGGTTTAAGCATTACCAGCAATGGAGAAAAGTCAATATATAATGTTCTGGTTGATGAACTAAAAATAGAAGAAGCGATAAAACCTACTATGGTAAAAAACTTACATATTTGTCCATCAAACATAGATTTAGCAGGAGCAGAAATTGAACTTGTTTCTTTAGTTTCAAGAGAAGGAAGATTAAAAAGTGCTTTAGATAATATGGAAGCTAAATATGATTATATATTCATGGATTGCCCACCATCACTAGGACTTATAACACTAAATGCGTTTACTGCAGCAAATAGTGTTATAGTACCAATACAGTGCGAGTATTACGCTTTAGAAGGGTTAGGTCAATTAGTGAATACTATAAAACTTGTAAAAAAACATTTAAATGCCGATCTTGAAATAGAAGGAGTAGTCCTTACGATGTACGATTCAAGAACAAAACTATCGTCTCAAGTAGCAGAAGAAGTAAATAAATATTTCAATGAAAGAGTATTTAATACAGTTATACCAAGGAATATAAGGCTTAGTGAAGCACCAAGTCATGGTCTTCCGATTTCTATGTATGATCCGCTTTCAAAAGGGGCAAGAACATATAAAAAACTAGCTAAAGAGTTAGTAAATAAAAATAAGGAGGTAAAATAATGACTAAAAGTACAAAAGGATTAGGGAGAGGGCTAGATGCATTATTTGATGATATTAATGATGTAAAGACTGTTACGCAAAAGGATGGAGAAAAGTTAGAGGATGTAAGGGAAATTAAAACCTCTGAAATAGAGCCAATGCATAACCAACCAAGAAAAGTGTTTGATAAGGAGAAACTAGAAGAGTTAGCCGCATCTATTAAGGAAAATGGAATTATACAACCAATATTAGTTGTAAAGAATGATAATGGATATAGTATAGTAGCTGGGGAAAGAAGATGGAGAGCAGCAAAACTTGCAGGCCTTAAAAAAGTGCCAGCGATAATTAAGGATTATACAGACACGAAGAAAAAACAAGTAGCTTTAATAGAAAATATACAAAGAGAAGATCTAAATGTAATAGAAGTAGGGCAAGCTTTAAAAGAACTTATGGAAATTGAAGACTATTCAATGGCAGATGTATCAAGGGTTACAGGGAAAAGCATGCCTGCAGTTTCAAATACAATTAGACTTTTAAGATTACCAACTATTATTCAAGAACAAATACTTGAAGGTAAATTAGTAGAGGGACAAGCAAGAGCATTACTCGCAATTGAAGATGAAGAAGAGCAAATAAGATTAGCAAAGATAATTATTGAAAAAAAACTTACAGTAAGAGAAGTTGAGAAGTTAATATATGATAATGATAAATATAATATAAAGAAAAAGAAAATAACAAAAAAAACCGGAGCAATATTTAGAACTGTTGAAGAAAAGTTAACTGAATACTTTGGAATGAAAGTAAAAATTGATGCATCTAAGACAAAACCTAAGCTAATTATTGAATATTATGATAATGAAGGATTAGATAGAGTATTAGAAAAATTAAAAATAGAACTATAGTTAGAAGGTGAAAATATGATGAAACTACTAAGCGAAATATCTACAGAGTATATAATAGTATTAACAGTATTGTTGTTGATAATGTGGATAATAACAATAATTATTCACATAAAAAACAGAGTAATTCTAAAAAAATATGTTGATATGTATGAAAAAACACTAAAAAAATTTAATTCTAAAGCAAATATAAAAGATGAATTTCAATCAATATATGATAGATTAAATCAAGTTGAAAATAAATGCAAAAATACTGAGTCCAAAATTAAAGAAGTAGATACGAAAATGGTAAAGTGTATACAAAAAACAGCAATAAAAAGATATGATGCTTATGAATCGGGAAATAACGAATTGAGTTTTGTTGTAGCTATGTTGGATAGTGAAGATGACGGGATATTACTTAACAATGTATTTCATAGGGCAGGTTCAAACTTGTATTTAAAACAAATAAAAAAAGGAGAAATAGAGGGAACAGTATCTAATGAAGAAACACAAGCATTAAATGAAGCAAGAAACAGTAAAGGCTTTATATAATAAAAAGGAGGATTAAACCTTCTTTTTATCAAATTTAGTGTATAAAAAATTGAATAAACCTCTTGACAAACAATGAGGGTATGTTATAATAATGCTACATTTGCAATTGGAAGAGTGTCCGAGTGGTTTAAGGAGCCAGTCTTGAAAACTGGTGATGTCGAAAGGCACCGTGGGTTCGAATCCTACCTCTTCCGCCAAATTAAGAAGTAGAGTGTTATTTATGCACTCTACTTCTTTGCTATAAAACTTGAATACTAGATAAGAAAGAAGATATTTGAAAATATTGACAAAAAAATAAAATATGGTAAAATGTTCCTAGTAAAAAATATGTTTTTACTAATAATTTAGTAAAGGAGAATGGATATGTCAATAAGAATTAATTATAATTTACAATGTGAGGTGGATAAACGCAAGTGTGATTGTAAAAAAGAGCCTGCTCATTGTCATATTACACGGAATGGTCGTCGTATAGCACAAGTGTTGCTTAATCCAGTAATGATTAAAAGTGGACACTCACTTGATCATAATGAAATTAACTTGGTGTACGATGTGGTATCAAAAAATAGGGATGAGCTAGAAAGGCAATATAATTACAACAGGGATTATGGAGCAGATTACTAAAAGAATATTATAAGAAAAAGAGAAGCTAAATGCTTCTCTTTTTATATATTAATATTTTGTACTCTTTGCCAAATGCGTATGGTTTGAATTCCATAATTCCTATCAGTGTGAGCTTCAATTCTTATCGGATCACCAGTATTATTTTTAAATTTTAAATCTAATTGTCCGTATGAAACAGTAGCATCTTTTCCTTTTGGAATGTAGTTAACAGGCAATGAATGGGGATGACGTTCGAGTATTTTTAAATTGCATTTTGTAGCAGCCCAATATAAAGTTGAGGAGACTTGGCAGATACCACCGCCTATACCGGGAACGAATTTGTTATTAACTATTACATTTGCGGACCTGTATCCTCTGGAAGAACTTCTTGGTCCAACAACATCATTAAAAGAAAAAGAATCTCCATTTTCTATTATGTAGTAGTCAATAGCCTTCGATGCTAGTTCAAGGTTTATATTACGATTAATATCGCTTAAAGTAAACCGGGTAAAGGTATAGGCAATTTCTACTTCTGTGAAATCTGCACCTGCAGAACAGGGAGATATAAATGTGACCAACAAGATGCAAGATAGAATTAAAACGGACATTAATCTTTTTAACATTTGAAGCACCTCCATAATATTAGTTATATTATTATTTAAAATTATTGTAAAAAAATTATAACATATATAAGGTATGATATCAATGCTGATTCACATAATAAATATAACAGAGTTTAAAATATACTTGTACATAAAATAATACTAATTTAAATATTGACATATTTTTAAATTAGTATATAATATAGATTATCTTAATTAGGTTAGGAGAGGTACCCAAGTGGTTAAGGGGATTGTTTGCTAAACAATTAGCAGTCGTAAGGCTGGCGAGGGTTCGAACCCCTCTCTCTCCGCCATAGAATATATTTATTTGCACTTGTAACGTATGAATTCAAGTGTTTTTTTATATAAAAATAAAAAATTAAAATGTATGAAAATTAATATTATAAAAATAAAAGGTGTTTGAAAAAGTTTATAAAACAATATAAAATAAGGTGTAAAAAGAAATAAATCAAATATTGCGTAAGGAATAAAAAACTATAACTGTGATATAATATCAAAGAAAAGATTAAACTATTATTTAAAAAGATTTATGTTTGTAAGGAGAAAAAAATGAAGGCTGTAGTTACAGGAGCATCTTCTGGAATAGGATATGAAATAGCAATACAACTAAGTGAAATGGGTTATGACATTATAGCATTAGCCAGGAATAAAGAAAAATTAGAAAAACTTAAAAAGGCATGCAATGGTAATGTTGAAATTTACATAGTTGATTTATCAAAAGAAAAAGAAACAATAGAATTTTATAATACTGTAAAAAGCGAAGAAATAGAAATTCTTGTTAACAATGCAGGGTTTGGTAAACATGGTAGTTTTGAAGAAATAGAATTACAAAGCCAAATGGATATGATTGAAGTTAATATAAAAGCAGTAACAACTCTAACAAAACTATTTCTTGAGGATATGAAGAAGAAAAACAAGGGGAAAATATTAAATATTGGTTCTATATCAGGTTTTATGCCTGGACCATTAATGGCTGAATATTATGCTACTAAGGCGTATATATATAGATTAACAACAGCAATACGTAAAGAATTAAAAAAAGAGAAAAGCAAAGTTAATATATCAATTTGTTGTCCAGGACCTGTAGATACAGGATTTAATAAAGTAGCAAATGTGAAATTTAGTATTAAAGCAAAGAGTAGCGAATATGTAGCCCAAAAGGCAATAAGAGGATTGTTTAAAAATAAAAAAGTGATATATCCTGGAGTGCAAGAAAAAGCGATTAGAATATTAACGACAATATTACCAGAAGAAATATTATCAGAAAGTGCATATAATATTCAAAGAAGAAAAAGAAAGTACAATCATTTATAAGTGATTGAGGTTATAGAATAGTTAACATAACGGTTGACTATTTTTTTATATAATGGTATAATATTACTGTGTATAATAAAAAAGGTAGGAAAAAATTTTACTATCAACCCTGTATATCCTGATAAATATGTTGCTTAAATCTAATATGGCAATAATATATCAGTTTAATATATATCCAATTGGAAAAAAATATTTATAATATTAAGGAGGAATTATTATGACTAAGAGAATAATGGCGTTTTTGACATTTGTAATACTCTTTACAACTTTGCTTGCACCAACAGCTTTAGGGTACCAGCAAGTTTACTATCCCAGTGATTGGGCAAGAACTACTTTTGATATGTTAGGTGCCACAGCGTATGAACCTTTGCGGAGATCTGTAACGCGGTTTGAGTTTGCAGCAGTTAATAACAGAATATGGGAAAGTTCATCGAGTAGACAAGGCTTACATTTGTACACTGGAGGAAGCAACTTTTCCTTTAGTGACATTAACAGTGTAGAGCCAATTCATCAATCAGAAATAAGAACAATGAGCAGTAGGGGACTTATAAACGGATATCCTGATGGAACATTTAAACCTAACCAACCCGTTAACAGAGCTGAAGGAGCAGCTATTTACAGGCGCGTTAATAGCATATTCTTAAATATGGGTCAAGGTTTCAGCAGCAATGATTATAATGGATATCAAGATTACTATAATAATAATTATAATAATTATTATACTAACTATAGTTTTCATGACGTACCATCAGATCATTGGGCAGCACCGGATATCGCGATTGCAGCTTCTAATAACATTATTGTTGGGACAGCACCTGGGTATTTTGAACCAGATGGAGGATTAACAATAGAACAAGTAGTTTTAATTGTTGTAAGGTACTATGGAAATGCAGGTGTAGGGTATTACGATATCAAAAAAGCTCTTTCATCAACATTCAAGATATCATTCAGCAATATGGCAAAGGATGGAGGAACCAATATTGGTGGAACAAAGATAACATCATTATCAGCAAATAAAACTAATATCAACATGAACGTTAATGATTATGAAGAGATTAGAGTTACTATTAACCCAAGTTCAGCGTCATATAAGCAGTTATCATGGTACTCATCAAATCCATCAATTGTTTCAGTTGAAGAGACATGGAGCAGTGGAAATTATAGCTATGTAAGGATTAGGGGTAGAAATACTTCATATACGCCGGTAAAAGTTGTAGGGACTGCAATGGATGGTTCTAATAGGTCGGTCACAATAAATGTAAATATAAACAACTATGGTGATGGTGGTTCAGGAAGACTAATTACAAGAATAACTCCAAATCAGAGCACCGTGTATATGAAATCGGGTGAAACAAGAAACATTGGTGCTAGTATATATCCGACAAATGCTTACAATAAGGAATTATACTGGTATTCTGCAAACAGGAATGTAGTTGACATTAACAATTATTACATTTCTGGAAGTACAGGATATGCAAAACTTACAGCGGGTTACACCCAATATGAACAACAAACTACGATTACTGTAAGAACAAATGATGGAAGTAATATTCAGCAAAATATAACGGTAATTGTATCACCAACGGGAGGGAATCAAGGAGATATATTTATACAAAGTATAACTCCTAATCCTTCAAGTGCAACTGGTAACCAGGGAGGAACACAACAAGTTCAACTAAATATATTACCTTATAATGCCGCAAACAAAGGAGTGATTTGGACATCTGACAATAATGCTGTTGCAACTGTAAATCAAAATGGATTTATTTCATTTGTAGCTCCGGGTTCCACATACGTTAGAGCTACTGCTCAAGATGGAAGTGGTGTTGCCGCAATAATTCCTGTGACAGTACAAGGTGGTGGCGGAGTAAATCCTGGAGTTGGAAATAGACCGGTAGTGACTATTGAGACTGAAAGCAATGGTATTGCTAGAGTTTTTGAAGAGACTAGCTTTATAATAACTGCTTCGGATCCGGATTTTGACATTACAAGCTTCTCTATTACAAAATCAGATATCTTACATTCACCAGACCTTGAAATTGAAAAACAAGCAGTACGTCTAAGTGATACTCAATACAGGATATTTGTAAAAGGGCTTGCACCAGGACACTATTATTTAAATGTAAGGGCTGGAGTAGCAGTTGATACAGCGGGTAATAGCAGTTTTGAAAGTGAAGGAGCATCTATAAGGTTTTTATCACCGGAAGAATATCAATTGTATCAATAATAACTTACCTTAAGAGGGACTCTATAGGAATTAATTTTCCTATAGAGTCTTTTTTTTCATGAAAACTCTAAATAGATTAGCTCAAAACCAAGGGAACAAAGAATAAATAATAGTAAAAATAATATATCTGTGAGTTAGAAGATCCTTCTAGAAGATATGAATTCAAAAATGTTTTATGGAAGAGTTTACTACTCAAGAAAGACAAAACTGGGATTTATAAATAAAAGCTGCATATAATAATTATAAAAACATTCCCTTTAAAACCATAATCAAGAAACTTTAAAATTTCACATTTTACATTATCGTGTTCTTTTAAATTGGATTATTATTAAGTTGAAAAGAGAAAGCATAAAGGTAATGGCTTCATTGACTTTATGTATGCCATGTGATACTATTATTATGTATTTTAGGAGATAAGAAAATGAGAATAATATTTGTTTGTACAGGTAATATTTGTAGAAGTCCAATGGCTCATCACTATACTCAAAAAAAGCTATATGAAATGAATTTAGAAGAACAAATAATAGTTGAATCAGCAGGAACTTACGCATATACGGGGAGTGAAGCTACGGAGTATGCCATAAAAGTAATGAAGATGTATGATGTAGATATGAGTAAACACAAGGCTACTAAGATTGAAAATGTAGATATAAATGACATCGATTACGTTTTTTGTATGACAGCAAATCATAAAAGATATTTGGTATCTTTATATCCACGATTAAATGATAAAATATTCACTTTAAAAGAGTTTATAGGAGAAAATAAAAATATAGATATAGAAGATCCTTGGGGATACGACGAAAAAACTTATGCAAAGACAGCTAAAGATATTGTGGAAATTGTGGACAAACAAATAGATAAACTAGTGAAAGGGTGAAGTAATTGATTATAATTGGTGCAGATCATGCAGGATTTGAGTTAAAAGAAAAAATTAAAGAAATATTTGAAGAAGAAAATATAGAATATATGGATGTAACCACAGAGTACATTAAAGATGACGATTATACCGATATGACAGAGAAAGTATGTTTACAAATAAGAGAAAAAAATATGGGAATTATAATTTGTGGAACGGGTATTGGCAGTAGTATGCTAGCAAACAAATTTAGAGGCATAAGGGCAGCAGTGTGTTATGATAGATATACTGCAGAAATGACAAGGATAGACAATAATGCAAATGTTTTATGCCTTGGAGGCAGAACAGATATAGGAAAAGATATGAATAAAATAAAAGAAATAGTTATCACTTTTATAAAAACAAAGTTTTCAAACGAAGATAGACATATTAGAAGAATAAATCGAATTACTGAGATAGAAAGTAGAAGGTAATAATATGAGTATATATATGTATGGAATAATCCTAGTCATATCATTTTTGGCTTGCTATTTTACAGTTCCAACATCAATTAAGTTTGCAAAGAAAAGAGGAATTATAGATAATCCAAATAAAGATGACAGAAGAGTACACAAACAACCTATACCACGTGCAGGAGGACTAGCAATAATATTTTCAATGTTTTTTACTTTAGCCTGCTATATGATATTATCAATGTTTTTTGATGAAATTAAATTTGATAAACCATTTATAGGCTACGTAATAGGTGCATTTTTAATAGCAGTAATGGGCTTTTTAGATGATCTAAAAGATTTAAGGGCAATAGAAAAACTTTTATTTCAAATAGTGGCAGCGACAGTTGTTTATTTATGTGGAACAAGTATTGTTGGAATAAAGATACCATTTATATATAATAACATTATTGATTTTGGGATTTTTGCTTATCCAATTACATTGGTGTGGATTCTTGCAATAACAAATGCAGTAAATCTAATTGATGGATTAGATGGACTAGCAGCAGGGATATCAAGTATATCATCAATATCATTATTAGTGATATTTTTAGTTACAGGAGTGCCAGTTGAGGTGATAATAATAACAATAGCACTTGCCGGAGCAACACTTGGTTTTTTACCATATAATTTTAATCCTGCTAAAACATTTATGGGTGACGTTGGTTCTAACTTTTTGGGATATACTCTTGCAGTAATATCGATTATGGGTCTTGCTAAAGGTTATACACTTTTAGCTATAATAACGCCTATTATAGTGTTAGGAGTGCCAGTGTTAGATATGGTTTTTGCAGTTATTAGAAGAATAATTAGAAAACAGAAACTTACAACACCGGATAAAGAACATATACATCATAAACTATTAAGAACAGGACTTTCTCAAAAACAATGTGTCTTAATACTTTATGGTATCACTTCTATTCTTGGAATAATAGCAGTGGTAGTAACACTTAGAATGAGGTGGAAAATAGTATTATTAATATTGATTTGCATTAATATTATAATAGTTGCAATAATCGCTAAATTAAAAACTAATGGTAGTAAACTTAAAAAAATAACTGATCAAGTTGAATGAAAAATAAAAAATCAAGTATAATATAAATGGGAGGATAATAATGGGATTAAAAGAAAATTTACAAAAAGCATTAAAGGAATCAATGAAAGCAAAGGATACTATAAGAAAAGACACAGTAACAATGCTTAGGGCAGCAATATTGCAGGTTGAAAAGGATGACAGAAAAGAATTAACAGAAGAAGAAATGGCAGTTATTGTTGCAAAGGAAGTAAAAAAGAGAAAAGAAGCAATACCAAGTTACGAGCAAGCAAACAGACAAGATATTGTAGATAATTTAAATAGAGAAATGCAAATACTAGAAGAATATTTACCTCAGCAACTAACAGAAGAAGAAATTGAAATTATAATAAATGAGGCTATAAAGGTAACAGGAGCAAACTCACCAAGGGATATGGGAAAAGTTATGCAAGAGATTAGACCAAAAACGCAAGGCAGAGCAGATGGTAAAATGGTAAGTGAAATTGTAAAAACAAAATTAAATAATATATAAAAAAGAGCCAAGTTATACTTGGCTTTTATAGAAGTTATAGGAGGGAAATATATAAATATGGATAAAAAAGTCGTATTAATTAATGATACTAAGTTTAAAGGAATATTTTTATCAGTTAATTTAATGCAACCATTAAATGCAGAAGAAAACAGTAAAAATGCTTTAGTAGCATCTATATTAAAAAGAGGAAATGAAAAATATTCAACTGAAAAAGATCTAGAAGAAAGATTAGCAGAATTGTATTCTTCTAAAGTAGATATTAATGTTGAAAGATGTGGTGGAATATACAATATTGAATTTAGTGCGGAAGTTATAAATAAGCAGTTTATAAAGGAAGATATATTGGATGAAGTTATAGATATATTATATTCAATGATATATAAACCATATAAAGAAAACGGCAAATTTAATTCTGAATATTTTGTCAGAGAAAAACAAAATTTAATTGATAAGATAAGAGACGAAAAAAATGAAAAGAGAAAATGGGCATTAAAAAGATTAGAACAAGAAATGTTTGAAAAGAGTGATTATAGATACGGAGCATTGGGTAGTGAAGAGGATGTTCAAAAAACAACATTAGACGAAATTTATTTGCATTATCAAAAAATATTAAAAGAATCAGATATTAGAATAATTATGGTAGGAAACTTAGAAGGATATAATGATATTGAAGATAAACTAATAACTAAATTTAATATAAAAGAAGAAAGAAAAGAAATAGAAGAAACAAAAATAGAAGCAGTTAAAGAATTTAAAGAAATAAGAGAAACAGAAATGATTAGCCAAAGTGTTTATGCATGGGACTTAGTATAAATGAAATGAATATCAAGGATATAATGAAAGCATATGTATATTCAAATATATTAGGAGGCACGCCCACATCAAAATTATTTCAAAATGTTAGAGAGAAAGAAAGTTTAGCATACTATGCAAAAGCTCAATACATGAAGCACATAAGAGCAATATATATATTTTCAGGGATACATATTTCTAATGTTGAAAAAGCAACGGATGTTATTAGAAAGCAAATTGAAGATATAAAACAGGGAAATATAACAGAAGAAGAGTTTAGAACAGCTAAAGCAAATTTAATACTAGGATATAAAGAAATAACGGATAGCAGAAAGGCATATGCTAGACATATACTCTCAAACAGTATAATTTATAAAGATATAATAGATATTAAAACACTAATTACTGAAATTGAAGGTATCAGCTTAGAAGATATCATAGATTTTTCAAGTAAAGTAGAAGAAAAAACACTGTACTTATTGGGGGGTGTGCTAGATGAATAAATTTAAGATAGAAAGAAACAATACAATAAATGAAGTGGTGAAAAGCACAGTGCTAGAAAATGGCCTGAAAGTATACATATGTCCAAGAAAAGGATATACAAAAAAGATGGGAATGTTTGGCACAGTATTTGGATCAATAGATAATGAAATAGTTTATGAAGATGGAAAAAGAACAAGGTTACCTGATGGGATAGCACATTTTTTAGAGCATAAACTTTTTGAACAAGAAAATTCAAATGCTTTGGATATATTTTCTAAAATGGGAGTAGACACAAATGCATACACTACATTCGATCACACGGTTTATTATTTTGAAACAGCAGATAAGTATGAAGAAAGTTTAGAAAAGTTAATAGAATTTGTTTCATCTCCATATTTTACTGACAAAAATGTAGAAAAAGAAAAAGGAATTATTGGTCAAGAAATTAAAATGTACGAAGATGAACCAAGTGCAGTTGTTTATTATAATCTACTTAAATGCTTGTATAAAACACATTCAGTAAATATTGATATTGCAGGAACAATAGAAACAATAAAACCAATAACAAAAGAGATTCTTTATGAATGTTACAATGCTTATTATAGTTTATCAAATATGTTCTTGTTAATAATTGGAGATGTTGATGTAGAGGACACCATTGAAAAAGTTAAAGATCTTACAAAAAAATATAATAATAAGCAAAACATGAAAATAGTTAGAGAAGAATTTATAGAACAGGAAGCAATAGTAAACAAGGAAATAGATAAAAAACTAGAAGTAACAATTCCTATTGAATGTATAGGATTTAAACTTAATCCATATGAAGGAAAAGAAAAAATCAAAAATCAAATAATCGCAGAAATTATAAATGATGCTTGTTTTTCAAAATCATCAAATTTTTATGAGAAACTATATGAAAAGGGTATTATTAGTTATGAACCGGATTTTGCTTTTGAAGGTGGAAATGGTTATTCTTATCTTTTAATTTCATCATATATAATAAAATTAGAAGAATATGAAAGAGAAATCATTAAATATTTAGAAGAATTGAAAACTGAAGGAATAAGAGAAGAAGATTTTAACAGAGTAATAAATAAAAAAATAGGAGATGCAATTTATAGTTCGGAGAGAATGAATTGGATATACAGGAGTATTATAGATAGTATATTAAATAGTACAGATGTATTCAAACCTCTTCAATTATTAGAAGAGATTACCATAGAAGATGTTAATAACTTCTTAAAAGAAGCAATAATATTTGATAAAATGGCAATATCTAGAGTATTACCAAGAGATAAATAAAAAAAAGCATTGATTTTTTAAAATGAAAATCAATGCTTTTTTAAACTTTAATTAAGAAAACTATTAAATAAACAACACAGGAGTTGTCAAAATATGTAGATATTTGCGGTCGAAACCTGTACATAAATAATTGACTTGCATACAAAAAAATGATATAAAATTATTAAGTAAAGGAGAGATTGCATGGTAATAGAAGAAATTAATAAATTAAGAGATAGATTAGAACAGCAAATTGCTGAAAACAAGTCATATACTGATATTTATAATACAAGCATTAAAATTGATAAACTTATTACACAATATTATAAAGAGAAAGGATTAGTTCAAAAATCCTAAATTGAAGTTTAACAGACAAAGACCAAGAATGATAATAAGCATGATATCTGCAGAACTACTACTTAGTACAAAGAAAATTACTACTATAATTATTATAGTATCAAAATTTATTGAAAAACCAAAGATATCAAGCCTATTATTTTCAGTTCTTAAATTTATTAAATCAAAAGCTTTACTTAAAAAATCATTTTTTTTATCAATGCTATTAGATGTATCTTTATTTAAAGAAGCGTTATCATCAGAAAACAATTTATTCAAAGATTGTTCATTCAAAGTATTATTGTCCATTTAATCACTATCCTCTCTAAATGAATCTAATACATTTAACATTCCAAGCATAAAGATATATGAATCAACACTTTTTTGACGTGTGTCACCCAGAAAAGGTTTTAACGAAAGCAATAAGTTCTTTCTAGGATCTTCTTTGTTCATACTTGAAAGTATTCTACCAAATTTCATTATAGTATTAATATCGAGTCCTGAAAATGGGTTTGAAGAGTCAACACTACTTGATTTTTGATCCGTAAGATTACTATTTGACCCAAAAGAGTTCAACATTTCAAAAATTTTAGATGTATCAAATCCAGAATTTGATTTTTGTGAAGGGGTATTAATATTACTTTGAATATTATATGGCTCAGTATTTGTCTCTTGAATTTTATTTGGGATGGTATTATTTTGTTCATTTTTGACATTTAGTTTGTCTTGTAAATTTGAAATAATATTAAGAAGAGGATTTATTGATTCTTCATTTGTTTCAATTTCTTTTGGTAAATCCTCATCATTTATGTAATTCTTCATATTATTTTCCTTTTTGATCGTTTTTTATCCCAAGCATACTTGTTAAATTGTTCAAATCTTCTGGAGACATGTTCTTTACCATATTTGACACCTGTTCTAGTTTTCCTCTATCAACCCCCGATAAAAGTTCTAATAGCTTTGAATTTAACATATTATTCATAAAATCTACTCCTTTATTTAATATCACTATGATATATATAACAATTATATGCACTTATCACAAGATATGTTCCAGCATGAAAAGAAAGAGGTGAAAAAAGTTTAAGAGTATAAAAACAAAAAATATAAGTGACTTTTATAAAATTATTAGTATTAATAATGGAGGGATAGAAAGCAATATAGGGAAAGCAGAAGTATATAAATTATATCCTTCTACAATACTTAGTAATATAAATGAAGAGAAAAACCAGTATATAAAGGCTTATATCGAATTCTTAAATACAATTGAAACTAATATAAGAGTAATAGTAAAAAATAACAAAATAAGTATTGATAAATATAAAGAAAAATTAAATTTACAAAAATCAAAAAGCAAAACAAATAATAAAAAACGTTTAATTGATGAATACATTAAAGAATTAAAAAACAAGATAGATTCTCTAGAAATAACGGTGAATGAAATGTATTTTATAGTTGAAAAGGGAAACAATGAAAAAAATTTTGCACAAAGTATAAAAATATTAGAGGAATTAGGCATAAGAATAGAAAAACTAACAGAAAAGGCCCAGTTAGAGGAGTTATTATATAGGAGTATAAATTTAATATGAAAATAAAAAATCAAGGAGAAACAATAAGTTGTTTAAAGATATATCCAAGTACATTAAGAATAAAATATAATCTTATAGAAGTAGATGTAATCAATTGTGCATCGATATATATAGATGGAATTCCAAATGAAATGGAATGTTTTGAAAACTTAGAAATATTAACTAATTTTAAAAATTGTATAGTGACATTTGATATTAGAATGCAAGATATTAGAAAAGAAATGGCAGAGCTTACAGAAGTGATAGCAGACGCTAGATCTGAAATTAGAATGGTAGGTAACAATCAAAGAGATATAGAGGTTTTAAAGGATATAGAACAAAAGGCGGCTAAGTTAAGAAGAGAAATACAGTTAAAAAATGAGAGGGCTTTTGGATTAAGGGTGTATGTAGTTACGCATAATCAAAACACAACTTTATTAAATGAGAACATAAGAAAAATTCAGACAAAACTATATTCTAAAGGATATTTATCTAAAATAGCAAACTTTAGACACCATGAAGCATATAAAAAAGCATTACCAATATTAATTAATGATAAAGAAAGCTTTACGACAGTACTTGGTTCAGGAGTTGCAAAATGGATTCCTGTTTATAATAGTAACATAATTCATGAAAACGGTGTTTTATATGGTGTAAATGAGAACAAAATTTGTATATATGATATTTTTCATGCTGAAAACTTAAATCATAATATGTTTGTTATCGGAGGGAGTGGGGCAGGAAAATCATATTTTATTAAATTGTTATTACTTAGACATTCATGTATTGGAATAAGGCAGATAATAATAGACATTGAAGGTGAATACGAAAGTATAGTGCTTTTTTTAGGGGGGAAGATAATTACACAAGACAATATAAATATATTATATATCCCAGAAGGCTTTGCAAAAAAGAATATAAAAGACTTTCTTTTAAAGAAAATAGAACAAATAATAAGTATAGTTGGAAAAGAAACAATTATAAACGATAAAGAGAGAGAAATATTAACAGAAGAAATCAAAAAACTTTATAAAGAATATGGGATAACATCAGATTTACAGTCATTATATGTAGAAAATGATATATGCCTTGAAAAACAATATAAAAATGAAGAACACTATCCTAATTTATTAAACCTTATATCTCAGATGGAAAACAAGAATGATAGAAAAAAACTATTACAAAAACTTGTCAATAATAAAATATTTCACTATGTACAAAAAGTAAATAAAAATGAGAATAGGGAAGATAGAATCATATTATTTAAAATAGATAATTATAACAAGGATTATATTGAGTTGATATTTGCATATGTAGAACAATATTATGGAAAAAAGCTTCTTATATATATAGACGAAATGTGGAAGTTAATAACTAAATTTAATAATCATAATATTAAAAACAAAATATTGGAACTGTTTAAAACTGTTAGAAAAAGAAATGCAGGAATAATAGCAATTACACAGGATATTAATGATTTTATTAGTGATAGCGGTGGAGATTTTGGTAAAAGCATTATAAATAATTCTTTTACAAAAGTGTTTTTTAAATTAGAGTACATAGATATGGAATCTTTATATAAAATTGGAATAATTGATAATGAAAAGATAGAAGTTATTAAAATGCTATCAAGAGGAGAGGCATTCATGACTGTTGGAAATGAATATATGAATATAAAAATAGAAGCAAATGAAATGGAAAGTAGGTTAGTAGGAGGTAATTTTGGATAAGACAATAGTAGCATTAGATAGTTCGGTTTTTTTAAAAGAAATAAAAGCTATTGAAAAACTAGAAGTATATGAACATGATATTACTTATATGGAAGGAGTATTAGAGTATATTTCTAAGAACGAAGTAAACATTTTGATTACAAAGGATACATTAGAAGGAGAAATGACAAAAGAAATATATTTAAAACAAATAAAATTATTAAAACCAAATTGTAAAGTTATATTATACACAAAAGAAACAGATGAAAGATATCACGAATTTCTACATGCTGTGGGAATATATTTGGTATTAGATATTAGGGATATAAATATAAATAAATTAAAGGAAGTAATAAAATTCAAATCTAGTTTAAAGCAGTATAATATATTTAACAAAGTTGATAAGGAAAGAAAAAACAGTGTAGATATAATGCGAGTTTTGACTAAAAAGAAGTTTGCAATATTTGGTACTAATGGAGCAGGTAAATCTTATGTTTCATATGTGTTATCACTGTTTATATCAAAGGAATTAAATATAAAAAACATTTTATTGGATTTTGATTTGCAGAATTCTGCAATAGATATATATGGAAACTTAAAATGCGATAATAATATACTGAAAAGCGTTGTGGAAAATGTGGAAAACAATACCCTTGACATCAAGAAACTTGAACAATTAATTTATAAAAAGAATGCTAACACATCATATTTAACCAATAATTCTGCAATATATGAATATCAAAACACACTAAATGTTAAACACTATAAAAAAATAATTGAGGTAGCTAGTGAAAAGTATGATGCAATATTAATGGACACACCTTCTAGTTTATATATTGATGTTACAAAATATGTACTGAAAGAAGCAGATGATATTATTTTTGTTGTGAATCCTAATTATATTAGTATTAGGCAAGCTTTGAAGTATTTAGAATTTATAGAAAACATTTGGGGTATAAGCAATAATAAAATAAATATAGTAATAAACAAAGTAGCAGAAAAGTCATTAACTACTCAGCAGGTTAGTAATCTTTTAAAAAGATATAATATATGTTTAGAAATTAAATATGATTTAAATCTTGAGGATAGCATTAATGGAATGAGAGAAATAAATCTAAGTAATGTAAATGGTATAGAAAGAATATACAAGTTGTTTGGGATTAATAAATATGAGAATAATAGGAAATTATCTTTGTTAAATAAAATTTTTAATAAAGAGGTAGTTAAATGCTAATTAACCCATACTTGCAAGAATATAATAATATAAAAATAAAAAGTAAAAACAAAGAAAATATTGTTGATAAATGTATTGATCATATTATAAAAACACAAAAAGAGTTAGCATTACTAAATGAACCGAATAAACTTAAGCACAAAGTAGAAGAATATATACTTGAAAAGGAAAGGAATTGTTCAAAAGAAGAATTAGCTAAAATCATAAACGACGTAACAAATAAAATATATGGATATTCTATATTGCAAGAATATATAGATGATAATATTACAAGTGATATAAGGGTAGTGAAATATGACAGAATATATATAAAACAAATGGGAGTGTGGAAGAAGAGCGATAAGTCGTTTCTAAATGAGAAGGAATATCAAGAGTTTATACATTATTCTATAATTAAAAATGATGCAAATATAAATTTTGAAAAACCAATAGTGATAGTTAGTGATAGAATAAATAATTTAAGAATTGAAGCGGGACTTAGTCCTGTTAATATTTCAAATTCAAATATTATAATAAGAATGCATAAAAACACAAATAATAAAACGTTAGAAAACTTATGCGTTAAAGAAGCTATGTTCCCTGTTGAAGTATATAAAAAATTATTAAGTATAATTAAAGATTTAAAAAATATAGTTTTTGTTGGTAAAGGCGGTAGTGGAAAAACAACATTGCTTAGGGCCGTTCTTGATAAGATACCAGAAGAAATACCTATTACTTCAAATGAAGAAACAGCAGAGTTAAATATAAATAGAGGAAATATAGTACAAAGAGAAGTTACAACAAGAAGAAATGAAAAAGAAATAGACCTTGAAATGTTGACAAGGCATTCATTAGTTATGAGTAATGATGTAATTGTAATTGGTGAGTTAAAAGGAAAGGAAGCAAATACTTTTTTTGATGCAATTTCAACTGGACATGCTGGTTATACTACTTTACATGCAAACTCAGTTAATAATAGTATATCAAGATTAATTGTATTGATAAAAAAAGACATAAGAGCTCAAGGGTATTCTGAACATTTCTTGAAAATGTTTATTGCAAGTTCAATTGATTATATTGTATATATGAAAGATTATAAAATAGTAGAAATTGCAAAGGTTAAATTAAGTGAAGATAATATAGATATAAAAACCATATATGAAATAGATAAGATCAAAAAAAGAGAAAGGGAATCAAGAACTGGTGATTATAAAAGAAATAATAGGAATAAACGTAATATTAACAATAGTATACCTAATAATCAAAAAGGTTAAGAACAAAAAAACAAACTGGATTTTGGATGCAGAAAGGTATTTAAACAGTAAGTATAAAGAGATAAATATAGAAGCATGCTTTTGGATTTTGGGTTTAACAACAGGAATTATATTTTTAATTTTAAAAAAGATGATTAAAATAGAAAGCACAGCTTTGTTAATATCTTTAATAATATTTATAGTCCCTATAGTAATAATAAGAATAAGGGTAGATTATAGAAAAAACAAAATATTGAATATACTTCCTGCTTATATAATTAATCTGAGAAATAATATAGAAATAGATAATAACATTATTAAAGCAATAAAAAAAACAGAAGTTGAAGAACCATTAATTAAATGTATAAAAGAATTTAATTTATATGTAGAAAAGGGAATAAACATATACGATAGTTTTGAAAGATTAAAAAGTTTGGTTAACGTTAAAAAGTTTAGTGATTTAGTAAATATATTTCAAACTTGTTATTTAAATGGAGGAAATTACACTAAGGTTTTAAACAAATATTTATACATAATTACAAATGAAACTAACAAAAAAGAGGAATTGAAAGAAAAAAGCAGGTCGGTTATAACGACATTAATAGTTTTACTATTTTTAAATATATATTTACTTTTGTTTTTCGTGTTTACAAATGAAACATATAAACAGATAATATTAAAAACAAGTACAGGGAATATTATTTTAAACTTTAGTATAATAGTTTATTTAATAATAGCAACACTAATATATAAAATTTATCAAATGGAGGGATAACATGGAAATGGTAATAGATAATATTGTGCCATTAATAGAAAAGGGCAAAAACATAGAAAGAACAAATAACATGGATGGAGTGAAAAAGCAACTTCAAGGAGCAGTGGGAAATGCGTTAGATAAAGTAATAAACTATACAATTAAGGCATTACCTATACCAGAACCGTTAAAAGATATAGCGCTAGACATAAAGGAAAGCTTTAAAACTAAAGATTTTAAAGAAATATTAAAAACGGTTGTGAATAGCTCAATAAGAGAAGGATTGGAAATTTTAGGATTAGAGGAAAAAAGTATAAAAAGTATAATTGAAGCAAAAGATATAGCAATAAAAGGACGGCTTAATCCAAGGTATAAAAGCAACTGTAGATATGAACGCTAAAAGGTATATAAATGGAAATCTTTTTGGAAAAGATTTAGAAGATATATTTAATAACATAGTAAATAGTGTAATGAGTAAGGATTTTAAAGATAAGTTAGAGAAGAACATACAAAACATAATAAAGAAGAAAGATGAATTTTTAAATAAATGTAATGAATGGTATAAAGCATATGAAAAGATGGACTATAATGAGATAAATAAGTTATCAGAAATTATAAAAAAAGAATCTGTCAAACATAAAACAGATGATAAATGTATAAAAGAGTCTAATATTATACAAAATATAACAGCATTGGTAAATAATAAAAAGGATAAACTTTCAGAAGCACAGTTGCAACTTTGTAGAATGGTATAGTATAATTATATAAAATAAGAGGTGTTTTGTTTGAGTAGTAGAAAAGATAAACGAAGAAATCTAAGTTCGCAAAAAAGTCAATCTAATAATAAATGGAAAATCATATGTTTGATACTTTTTATAGTATTTGCATATGCATGTTATGAAGTAGTGATAATAACCAAGTACACTATGGGTAAACAAGTAACACAAAAGCAGATGGGATTATATAAACTCGTATATAATAAGACTAAAAGTAAGGGAGAATTAATAGAGTGAATAAGTCTTTTACGGAATATAGATAGAATAATAAAATCTGGTGGGTAATCACCAGATTTTATGTTGTAAACTAGAAGTTAATAATGTATAATGATTGAAAAAGGGAGGAATAGTAATGAATTTTTATGATAAAATACATGAGCTTGTAAGAGCGTTTAAAGAGATGGAGGAATACAAATCATATATTGATTTAAAAAACAAAATAAAGAAAGATGAAAAGGCATCAGAAGATTTAAAAAAATTTAAAAAAATACAACAAGAAGCACAAATGGATTATATTAACACTGGTAAAATGAATGAAGAAACACAAAAGGACTTAGAAAACACATATTCTATATTAATTCAAAAAGAAGAAGTTAGAAAATTCTTTGAAGCTGAGATAAAGTTAGACGTTATACTTGCAGATATGCAAAAGATCATTGCAGAAGGAATAAAAGAAATGATAGATTTTGAATAGTAGGTTTAAAATGAAAGAAATATTTAAAAATGAGGATAAAGAAGAAGTTTGCAAGGAAATGCTAGAAATATTAAAAAACAATACTACTAAAGTAAAGTTTAATAATCAGAACACTAATTTTTATATTTTTTTTAACGATACGATATTCCTAACTGAAAAAGAAAAGAACAAAAAAATAAAGATACAAGATATATGGTTGGTAATTGCACATGAGTGCATTCATTCAATTCAATCTAAAATATTACAATGGCTGAATTTTATATTATCAAACCTAGAAATAATAACATTTATTTTTGTAATTATATTAAAACTATTTTTTAAAGAAAACAATATACTAACAATCAAATATATCTTAGTCTTAATACTTTCGATAATATTAAGATTATATCTTGAATTAAATGCAATTATTGGATCATTTCAATTGACCAATAAATACTTACTAAATAAAAAGACAAAAGAAGAAAGGATAAAGTTATTTAGATATTATAAAAGTAAGATCATTATAACTCTTCCCTTGTTTGTAATTGGCCTTTTTGCATTTAAAATATTAAGATTTATTTTAGTTATTATTTAATAACAGATAAAAATTTCAAAAAAAAACAGCTAAAGATAGTAGAATACGATAAAAACCTTTATGTTAAGGTGGGCACCGCGTCTATAATAATTAGGATTCTCAGAATAACAGAGCATTCACACATATTATGATCTTAGTTCCCTATCGTACGTTATAGCTTTTTCATATAACACTATCTTTAGCTACTATTATTATACCACCGAAATGAAAAAATATAAATAAATACACAAACAATTCACAAAAATCACAAAATATTTAAAAATTTAAATTATTACAAAAATTGATATTGAATTCCATTTATGGGAGCTACTTTAAAACCAAATTTAAATAAACAACATCAATGATTAAAATAAATGATATTTTTTAACATATAAACATAAAGATGTAACAGGTGATTAATGTGTTAAGAATAATAAAAAACAGAAAAGCAAAATATATGACTCTACTGATTATAGGAATTGTGTTGCTTTGGCAAATGTTAAATGGTTTAGAAAAAAGCAAAATTATACAAGTAAACGCTATGCCAATTACAAACAAAACAATAGTGTTAGATGCTGGACATGGCCTTCCAGATGAACGGAGCAATAGGATTTAGTGGAACAACAGAACAAGCAATTAATTTGCAA
>CAYXLQ010000003.1:0-39315 GCA_964465775.1 uncultured Clostridiaceae bacterium | reverse complement strand
TGAAGAAGAACTAAAAAAGAGAGTTGAAATGATATGCAAGTTTTCAAATACTACACCTACTTTTGAAAATGGTAGTATAAACAGACTAGAAAATACTAATCTAGCATATTTAGAGCCACACAAAGTTTATATCAAAAACACACTATTTTTAATCTTTAATGGGACAAATGATATATACTTAAACAACCTAAATAATAAATATCAGTTAAAAGATTTAGAAAAATTATTAAAACAGTACTAAAACCAACTATTTTTTAAAAGTTTATAAGTAATATTTCAAGCACCATTATTTGACAAATAACGAAAAATAGTATAGTATATAGAGCCAATAAAGGACATAATCACGATTTAGGGGGTGTGATTATATTGGAAAGTATAGAACGAAAACAAAAAAATTATTCAAATAATAAATTAAGGTGTCAGAAGTATTAACACTATGTAATACTTTTGACGCCTTTTTTTAATAAAAGGAGTTGATAAAAAATGAATAATGAAAAGAAAAAATCGGCGATTTATATTCGTGTAAGTACTGAAGATCAAGCTCGTGAGGGTTTTAGTTTAGGGGAACAAAAAGAAAAATTACAAGATTTATGCAAATATAAAGGTTATGAAATATACAAAGTTTATGAAGATGCTGGTATAAGTGCTAAAAATATGGAAAGACCAGCATTTCAAGAAATGATGTCAGATATGAGAAGTGGCAAAATAAACATAATTATATCTTACAAACTAGATAGAATAACAAGAAGTGTTCAAGATTTAGAAAAACTTTTAAAAGAACTAGAAAAATATAATTGTGATATTGCTTGTGCTGTTGATGATATAAACACTGATTCAGCAAATGGGAAGTTTATAACACGATTATTAACAAGTGTTTCACAACTTGAAATTGAAAGAACAAGTGAAAGAACAAAGTTCGGTTTAATCGGAGCAATTAAAGCTGGACACATACCTGGAATTACACCACTAGGCTATACAAGAGATAATAAAAAAATGATAATTGACCCCTTAACAAAAGATGTTGTAATAAGAATATTTGATTTATATTTAAGTGGAAAAAGTTATCAAACAATATCAAATATGTTTATGGTGGTATAAAATGAGTTATGCAATATTTAGAGTTGAACCTATTAATAAATTAAAAGATTTAGGACAAATTGGTGCTCATAATTTAAGAAAAAAAGACGCATACAAATCAAATCCAGATATTGATAAAAGTAAATCACATAACAACATTGATTTAGTGCCTTGCTCTAACTTTTACGATAAATATATGGAAATAGTTAAAGATTATAAAAAACAACACGATGAAAAACAAAAAACAGAACGAGAAAATAGAAAGAAAAGTTTTAATCAAATGTTAGATGACTCAAATAGTGTTATAGCAGATGAACTACTATTTACTAGCGACAAAGAGTTTTTTGAAAATATGACAAATGAAGAAATTAATGAGTGGGCAAATTGTTGTATGGACTTTGTCTATGAAGATATTGGTTATGAGAAATGGCAAATACTTAATGCTACTATACACCTAGATGAAAAAACACCACACTTACATTGTGTAGTAGTTCCCTTAATTAAAAAGTTTGATAAAAGAGCCAATACAGAAAAATTGACTATATCAAAAAAACAATATATGAAAGATAGACTTTATTTATCTATCCTACAAGATAAATACCACAAACGAATGATAGATAATGGTTATAATTTAGATCGTGGTATTAAAAATTCTGATAATGAACATATTGATATAAAACAATACAAAAAAATAACAAGAAAACTTAATCTTGAAATAGAGTCTAAAAATAATAAGTTAAATAATGCTATGGAAGAACTAGAACAAAAAATGGAAACTAATAAAGAAACAATATTTGATAAAGAATATGTTAAAGTAAAAAAAGATACTTTTGACTCAATGAATAAGGTAATTAAAGAAACTAAAAAAGTTGCGGAACTACAACCTAAAATCAAAAAAGTATATGAAGAAGTTGATACTTATGCTAAATCATATAAAGCAATTGAAAAAGAGAACGATAACATCTACCACGAACTAGATATACTAGAATATAAGAATAACAAATTAGAAAAAGAAAATAATCGCCTTAAAAGGCATTTAGAAGCCATTTTAAAAGCGATTAAAGAGTTTTTTAGGCATATACTTAAAATTGGTAATAAAGAGTCAAAACAAGAAAGTTGTTTATCAAATTACTGACTATTATGATAATAATGATTTTGAAAAAAGTGATGTATATGATATAGCGGTTGATACAGAAAAAGAAGAAGAATTATTTGATTACTGTGAAATAGATAATGATTTTGTAAAAAATAAAGAATATGATGATTTTGAGATTTAGAAGTCTTTATTGTCCAATAGAGTAACATACTACGCTATTGGCTGAAGCCAATAGCAGTGTGCAAAGGTGCTAGCCCCTTTTGAAACCCCTTATAGCATAATTTAGCAAGGCAAGAGCCAAGCCAAATTATGTTGATTAAAAAACAAGTTTTTTAATCAATAAAGGTCTATCGCCACTTTCATTTTTGCAAAGCAAAAACAGAAACGCGCCACGACTTTTAAAAATGCCTAATCTTACGAAAAGGCACTTTTTATCTAATGTATTCAAATATATCTGTTATCTCACATTTTAAGTAATCACATAATCTTGCTAAAACAAGTATATCTATTCTTACCATTTCACCATTCATTATTCTCTTTATTACTTTAAAATCAGTATTGGTATCTCTCATAAGTTTATTTATGCTTATATTTTTATCGGCTAATAATTGTTCAAGTTTAAATAAATAATATCCATTTTCAATTTTTATCTTTTTGACTTTGCTCATAAAATTACCACTACCTTTCCTAGTTATAATTTTATCAATTTCACTAGACCATTGACTATTGGCTATATAACCATATATAATAGTATGTGTAGTTCTACTTTTATTTATGAAAGGAATTCTATATGAAAAAAGAAAAGAAAGTTATTGATATTGAAGACAAAAAATTATCAAATAAGATTATTGATTTATGTTTTTGGTATCAAATAGAAGATTCACATCAGCAGTTAAGGTTAATTGATATGCAAATAAAAGGTTGTCAAATGCAACTAAACTTTTTAGAAAATAGTAAGCCTTTTTGGTTTCAAAAGAAAAAACTAGAAGAACATAACAAAAAAATTGAAGATTTAGAAAACAAAATCTTCAAATATTATCAAGAAATGAATGAAGAGGTAGATTTAATACAAAAAATGAAAAAAAGTATGTCCATTAAAAATTAAATACATAGACACTATTAAAGAATAGAATAAAATGTAATAAAATTATTATAGAATTCTTACTTTAATTGTCTTATAATATCATGTAATTTATCAATTACTTTATTCCTTGCTTCTTTCTTATAAATTAAATGATGATCCCAAAATGCATTTACCATATTTTTTTCACGAAATATTAATAATGTATTTGTATCATTTTTTTCTATCATCAATTCTGTATTTTCTTTAATATAAATACTAAATGAATCTAACATATCATATTTTAAAACGACATTATAATTTTTGTATTCTTTAAGCATACTTATTATATTTTCTAAATGCTTTATATAATCATCTTTTGTATAGTATGCTCCTACAACAAATGAATATGGAATTTTTTCATTAAATATATCAGTTACATTAATTATGTCTAATATTGTATAATCTTTTAAATTGTTAAGTAATACTTCTTTTCTTTGCAATAACGGACTTATCAAATAATCATTATTAGTATCAGTTAATGCTTTGAATATTATATCTTTTGGTGTTGAAATAAATGATAATGAATAAGAATTAATTACAATATTTGCATTATCTAAACTACATAGTTCGTTTATTCTTTCTTTTTTGGACTTTGTTGTTATATCAGCAAGTGGAATACATAAAGATAAATAATTGTTAAATTCTTTTTTTAATGAATCAACTGCCATTTTATCATTAATATAAATATTTAACATATCATTTGTATTGTTACCAATAGAAGAAGAAATAACTGCTTCATTTCCACATACAAATATTGTTCTTTTTAATACACCATCTCTTATTTTGGGGTAGTAATATGGTTCAATCATACCAGTTAAATATAAAGGTAACCATCTTGATATTGATTCAAATATTTCGTTATACTCTCTTGCTATAGTATGAATTATTTTTATTTTATTACCATTTTTTAAAGTTTTAATTAATAACTTGCTCCAAGTATTAGAAAAATTTTCATCTAACATCCAATTAATACTTTCATCGCTAAATAAAAGTAATGTTTGATTAGACTTGGTACTAATACTATTTAAAAATTTAATAACAGCTTGTCTTTTACCAACGTCACCATAATAATATAGCGAATTAGTTTGAGAGTGAACAACTTCATTCATTTCAAAAACAATATTTTTATCAATTAACCATTTTTCAAGAGTAACTTTAAAATCTTTTGAATTTGAAAAAAATTCTATATTACTTAACTTATATTCTAATTTATTAGTAGTTATTTTTTTATAAAAGTAATTAACTAAACTAGATATATGAGATTCTTGTTTAGGAGGTAATCTTTTGCCAGTTCGCCATCTACTAATACAAGATGGTGCAATAGAAATAGTTCTAGCTAAATCAGCATTAGTAGTATTTGTAATAGTCATTAAAAAAGATAGTTTTTCTTTAAACATATTTATCACCATAGTAAGTATAACATAATTATTAAAAAGTGGCAACACAATGACAAATAATTTGGCACAGCAAACACACATAAAACTAGTGCAAAAATCATAATTATGTGCTACACTAATATTGAAACAGTCAAATGCTGATGGAACAAGAGTGCTTGAACAAGAATTTAGTCTGACATTTGAAAGTAAAGATTAGTAAATATATTATGAATGAAAAAGAAAGGAACGAAAAAAATGAAGAAGAAATTAAAAAAAATATTTTCACTTTTGATAGTAGTTATGGTATTTCAAATTTTATTACCAACAATGGTACAAGCTGAAACTTATAACGGTTTTTATCAAGTAACGTTAGGAGGAACGTCAACAATTAATGGCTCAACCTTTGAGTATACACACGGAGATGTAACTGTAACACAAAACGGAGTATCAGTTAATACAAACTTGTTTGAAGTTGATCAAGGAGATGAAATAGTAATAACATTTTTACCTGATGCTGGTTATAAAGCAAAATTATATAATGCTTTTAATGGTAGTAATATAGTATTAGATGGAAACACATATAGTTTTACTATAGGAACTGTAGCAGCGGCTACATTAACACTGACTCCATCATTTGAATTAATACCTATCACAGCACACGACATAACAAAGATTGAATCGAATGGAACATTTGCTTTAAATAAAGCAAGTGCTGATAGCGGAGAAACAATAACGATATCATCAATAACACCAAGTACAGGATATCAATTAAAAGAAGTAAAAATATTAAATGCAAGTAATGATGAAGATATAACTGCTTCAGTAAGTTATAATAGTACAAATAAGACATTTACAATGCCTGATTATGCAGTAAAAGTTAATGTAATATTTGAAAAAATACCTTATACTATAACAATAACTGGTGATAATGTAACTATCAGTCCAACATCACCTATTGGTGTAGAATATGGCGATAATAAAACAATAACAATAACTGCTAATAGTGGATATAGACTAACATCTGTAAAAGTAGATAATGTGGAACAAACATTACCACTTACAAGTAATAATATAACATTAACTAATATCACAAAAGATATGGCTATTGCAGTAGAAGTTGAAAAAATACCTTATACTATAACAATAACTGGTGATAATGTAACTATCAGTCCAACATCACCTATTGGTGTAGAATATGGCGATAATAAAACAATAACAATAACTGCTAATAGTGGATATAGACTAACATCTGTAAAAGTAGATAATGTGGAACAAACATTACCACTTACAAGTAATAATATAACATTAACTAATATCACAAAAGATATGGCTATTGCAGTAGAAGTTGAAGAAATAACATATAATTTTGATAATAGCAGTAAGGATATGACATATACAGTTGGAACTGATACTGATTTGTTATTAACAATCGAAGATACAACAATAACTAATTTAGATAAAGTTTATATTAATAATGAATTATTAAATGAAGAATTCTTCGAACTAGGAACTACTGATGTTACAATTAAATTAAAAGATAGTTTCTTAAAAACGTTAAAAAATGGAACATACAATTTAAAAATAACTACAAAAGATAATGGAGAAATAACAACTTCGTTTGTAATAGCAAATAGCCAAGTTGGGCTAGTAGAAAATCCTAAAACAGGAGATGGAATAATAACTTCTATCTTAATAGGAAGTATTTCAATAATAGGAATACTTGGGTGCACATTGTTCTTAAACAAAAAGAAAAAATATAATTAATTTGTAAGATAGATATCAAAAATCTATCTTTTTTAATATAATAATTAAAGTATAAAAGTATAACTTTCAATAAATAAAAAATTCCACGAAAGGTTACAATAAAAAAGGTGTTCCAATTTTTGGTTAAATATAGTATACTTAATATACAAGTTGAAAAAACAACTTACTTTAAAGAGATAAATGTTTGTAAATGTCCTTGCAAACTGCTCCAAATAAAAACAAATCGTTAGTTATCATAAACTAACGATTTGTTTATTCATATAATTAATTAGAAACTTGCATACCACTAACACTTAAAATTAATCCTGACTCTAAAGGAGCAATTACATTGTTCTCTATTTTTATTGGGAATGTTTTAAATGTTTCTACATCAACACCAATTAGAGAGTTTGATTTATATATAAATGAAGTATTTATAACATTAGGATCTTTATCATATAAATAATCAACTAAGAGATTACTAAAAGTGGTGTCTATTTTTTTAGTTGTATTTAGGTCATACATGTGCCATAATTGAGTTTTTTCATTTATCATTAATAAATACTTTGTTGACATACCATTTAGTGTAACAATTTTTGCTGGATAAGTAAATATTTTGTCTACAACAACATCTCCATCAAGATTATATATTTTATTTGCTGTTTGTCCTCTTTTTTGTACAATATAGCTATCTTCTATGTAATCGAATTCAAATCCTTCTTCTGTTTCTATTATAGTTCCATTATATAGTATTACATAATGAGAATCTTCTTTCTTAGCAATGCATGCTCTACTAGAATCTTTCATTTGCTCTATACTGTCAAATGTTACTTCAACAATTTGTTTGTTGTTTTCGTCAACAATTCCATACTTTTTATTAATATTTGTTGAATCAACGTTGGAAACAATATATTGGGTTTTGCCATCGACAGTTGGATATGATAATGTGCTTTTTACATTGTAAGAACCGATAGAACTTCTTTTTGAGTCTAAAGGAATAAAGTTATCATCATTTATAATATTAAGATACTTGTATGCTGCAGATATGGAAGAGAAATCATTGTTTGATATTCTTTTACCTTCTGAATCTATAATTCTATAAATTGAATTATCCTCGGATTCACCATAACTTAGTATATATTTGTCCTCAAAACCATTAGGTCCTTTTACATATGAAAAACTAGTTTCTAAACCTTCTAAATCTATTGTTTTATTAGTTTTCAAATCATATAAAAGGCTAGTTGTTTCTGATTTTAAATATAAAGTATCATTTACCCTTCCGATTTGGTCAAATGCTGTTTGAGCAATGATCTTTCCTTTTGCATTCATAACTCCATATTTGCCATTAAATTCAATGACATATAGCTTATCTGAGAATTCAGACGCGTCATCATTAACGGAGCTGTTTAATGTAATAAAGACTCCCAGAAGTATTAACCCTAATGCTATAACAATTAAAACAATAGCAATGATTGTATTTTTATTTACCATATTATCCCCTCTTATTTTCTTTAGTATTTAAGAATTTATATGTTTCATGTTACATGAAATATGTAAAAATGTCAATCATAAGCAATATCTTTTAATAATATAAAATAAAAAGAATGTAGAATTAAAAATTCAAGTCGAGATTTGATAGAAAATGAAAAAAGGCTAGTTGTTGTTTTTAAAAAAATGTTATATTCGTGAGGGGTGTTAATTTGGTTATTGCTTTTTTTATAACAGCTATAATATATTTTGCTATAGATTACCTATATGTTTCTCAAATATTTAATACAAAAATGTTTTTTAGAAAATCTGGGACAAGATTAAAAAGATATGTTGATTTAAAGAATAAAGGTTTAAATAAAACAATTATAAAAAAATATAATTGTAAAAAAATTACGATAATGATAATATCTTTGTTTATTAATTTAATCTTAATATTGATTATTTTTAAAGATATTCTGTTTTCAAACTTTGTTGTATTGAATATTGGGTATAAAAAGATAGAGCTTGTATCAACATTCGAGAACTATTGGGAAGTATTTAAAAGTGTTTACATTTTATTAAACATCATTTTTACAGCAATAATTACAAACAAGATAATTTGTATATTCCAAAAAGTAAATGAAAACAAATCAAAAGTAGTAGTAATTGAAGAAGGGCTATATTTAGGGAAAACTAATTCAGAAGATAATGTATATATTTTAGATGATGATTTATATAAGAACATACTAATAACTGGAAGTATTGGAACAGGAAAAACAAGTGGAGCAATCAATACTTTTTGTGAACACATGATAAAAAATGAAGTACCAGGAGTTATATTAGACATTAAGGGCAATTATGTGGATACTGTGGAAAACATAGCAAGGCATTATAAAAAAGAAAAGAATATAAGAATAATTTCAGAAGCTAATAAAGAAAAATATAATCCTTTAGATACGAATTTAACAGCGATGGAACTTGCAAGCAGAATAAGAAAAGCAATTGAACTAATATCCCCTTCAAATAATAGTGATTCATATTGGTTAGACAAGGTTGAAAATACACTTCTTAATTTAATAATTTTAATTAGATACTACAATCAGCAAAAGGTAGACTTTAACGAAATACATAAGCTTGTTACTGATGAAAGTTATTTGAATGCCAAAATTAATGAAATACGAACCAATATGTTTAATAAAGTACCAACAGATAAAGAGGCCCATGAACTAACTAATATCATAATGTTTTTTTCGAAAGAATTTTTAAATCTTGATTCTAAAATTTTATCAATAATAAAATCTGAAATATCTAGAATAACAATTCCATTTGTAACTGAATATCAAATATTTAATAAATTTGGTAAAAGTGGTGATAATACAATAAAAATTAATTTAAATAACAATTCAAAAGAAATCATAATTTTATCTATAAATATGAGTAAAAACTATATGCTTGCAAAAATACTAGCAACATTTCTAAAGCTTGACTATCAGAGTAAAGCATTGGAAACTATATATTGCCCAGTAAAAAGTTTTAACATTAATGATGAATATCAAGAATTTGCAAATGAACAAGATGCACATTTTTTATCTTTATCTAGAGAAGCTAAAAGTATAAACATATATAGTATGCAAAGTTATTCTTCATTAAGAAATACATTGAAAAATGAACAGGCAACAAATGTAATAATTCAAAACTTAGTTAATAAAATTTGGTTTAGAAGTGATGATAATTACACAGTGGAAGAAATATTAAAGCAGTTAGGGAAAGAGAAAAAAATATTAGAAACAAAAGCTATTGCTGAAGGAGCACAAGAATCAAAGGTAAGCTTAACTGCTGGTTTTATAAATAAAAAAGCGAGTATAACTGAAACAATAAGTTATAGTGAAAACAAAGATTATATATTTGATTCGAATTTTTTCTCTAGAGAATTAAAAGCTTTTGAAGCAGTTATATATTTATCTAAAAATGGAGCAATGCTAAATGCTAAAAAAATAACATTTAATAGGGGGTACATAAAATATGGAAACGAATAAGATGATTAATAAAAAATCATATAGATGGATAATTATAATAATACTATTAGTAATAGCGTTTATAATATTAACAAATACTTGTTTTGCAACTACAACAAATAAGACACCTACACTTGTTAATAAACTCAACACTATACTAAAGAAAATTAAAGAATATATGGTGAAGTTGGCAGGTCCAGCAGCAGCGGTATCTATAGCAACAGGTGTTATGATAAGAAAACTTAGTTTTGGAGATGAAGAAAAGATGATTATAGGTAAAAGGGTAATAATCAATGCTATCTTTTGTTATTTCATAATTTTACTTCTTGATCTAATAATTAAATTTATAGAGGCCCTTGTATAAGATGCAAGGAGATATACTACAAAATATAAACATAGTTTTAGAAAAAATATATAAATCTATAGAAGGAAAGATATATGATATATTAGATCGTTTACTTATAATATCTCCTGATATTATGAAACAAGAACCGATCAATAATATAATGGAACCAGATAAAAGCGGAAGCATAATTGTTATTGCTACATCACTACTATTGTTTTATTCAGTAACATATATCATACTGAAACTAGTTAGTATGTATACACGGAAAAGCACCAGAGAACATATATCGATTTTCTATTAAGGTAATAATTTGCATGGTTTTAGCTACAAATAGTTTCTTTTTATGTGATACTGTATTATCGCTAAATAATGCATTTACAGAAAGCATAAAAATAGCAGGAAAGCAGATAACTAATAAAGAAATAAACTTTAAAGCTTTTAACGAGATAGTTATAAATCTGGAAGAACATATGGAAAAAGATAATGTGAGCTTAGATGGGATTATAAAAGGATTTATATCGTTTGGTGCAATAACATTAGTAATTAATTATGCTGTTCGATATGTAACAATAATATTTGGAATTATAATTTCACCACTGGCAATAATGTTTGCCTGTTCTGATGTAACCAAAGGTATATTTAAATCCTGGATTAGAATGATGATAATAAATTTATGCTTTCAATGGATAGTATTGGTATTACTGATAATTCCCATTTCCTTTAAAGAACAAAGTGGAGATTGGTTTAAAATAATAATTGTTGGAACTATATATTTGTTATATAAAATGAACCAATTCATACAGGAGATTTTTGGTAAGATAACAGATTATAATCATAGTGTTGATAGAAAAATATTTTAAGGAGGTAAATAAGATATGCTAATCCATAATCCTAAAAAATGGAAAGGGATAATAGATTATCAGTTTTTGTTTTTATGCATCTTATATGTTTTTATACTTTATACGATATTAAATTTGTTTAGAGTTCCAATATTACAATTAGTATATATTATATTAATATCTACTATTCCATTAATAGGAGTATATATTTTAATATCTAAGGAAGAAAACGTCATGCTAGTTATAAAAGATATAATAAATTACATGATCCTTCCTAAGTTATATACATGTGAATTATATGGTAATTCAGATGTGCAAATTATAAGAAATATAAAAAGAAATAGACTGAAGAAACAAATTAGTTCGAAATTTTATCATATTGTAAAACTAACAAAGAAGTGATATAATAAAAACAATTTAAAGTAAGGAAATTGGGAGTAATATATGAAATATGTAGAAAAAGTAAAAATAGAGATGTCAGATGTTCTAATTCCAGACTTGTTTATATCAAATTATATGGTTGGTCTAGAAGAGCATGCTTTAAAGATATATTTGTATATAAAATTTGTGTCTAAGAATCAAATTAATATTTCAGGAGAACAAATAGCAAAAAATGTAGGTGTTAGGAAAGTAGAATATGAAAAAGCAATAAAACAACTAGAAGAAGAAGAACTTCTTATTAAAACAGAAGATGGATATATTATTAAGGATATAAAAGAACAAGAATTAAATAAAACATATATTCCAAAACTTAAGCCAAAATCTGATAGTAGAAAAACAGAACTTGAGAAAAAAAGAATAGCTGCAGCTTCAGCTATAAATGAAACCTTCTTTCAAGGAATAATGACTTTAGGATGGTATGTTGATATTAGTACATTGTTTGAAAAATATGTTTTTGATGAAGATGTTATGATAGCATTGTTTCAGTATTGTCAGGAAAGAAATGCTCTACGCAAGAACTATGTATTTAAAGTTGCAGAGACATGGTATAAGGGTAAAGTTAAAACATTTGAACAATTAGAAAATTTCTTAGAAAAACAAGATAAAATGAATAAAATTAAAAACAAAATAAAAAGAGTACTTAGACTTTCGAGAAATTTAACAGAATACGAAGAAGAACATATTCAAAGATGGATAAATGAATATAAATATGATTTTGAAATAATTGAGATAGCACTTAAAAAGACTGTACAAAAAACAACAAATCCTACTCTTAATTATGCAAATGCAATTATTAAAAGTTGGAATGAAAAAGGATATAAAACAACATCTGAAATACTTGAAGAGGATGGAAAAATAACTAAGCAAATGATAAATAAAGCCCCAAATAAGGGACAGTCTAATTTAAAACATAAGAAATATGAGCAAAGAAAATATGACGATTTAGAATCGTATTATGATAATATTTAAATCAAGGAGTAAATAGATGAATCCTGAAACATATAAGGAAATAGAAAGACAATATATTATTAAAAAACAAACAAGTGAAAATGAAGCAAAATTTAGAAAAAGGCAATTAGAAAAAGACTTGCCTGAATATGCTAAGCTTGAAAAAGAAAAGAGTAAAATTGCAATTGATTTTGCTAGAGAAATTTTATCTCAAAAAGGTGTAGAAAAAGAAATAGCAGAAGAAAACATGAAACTTAAAATTGAAGAAATGCAAAACAAAATAGATAAACTATTAAAAAAATCAGGATATGATAAAGACTATTTAACTCCTCAATATGAATGTAAATTATGTGATGATACAGGACGTATGTTAATAAAAGGGGAAGAAAAACATTGTAAATGTTTTATACAAAAATTGGTAAATAAAACATATAAACAATATAATATTTTAAAAATAGAAGAAGAAAATTTTAACACCTTTGATATTGGATATTATTCAGATAAAAAAAACAAGGTAAAATATAAAAGTGAATGTTCACCTAGGGAAAACATTGAAAAGATAAAAACTATAGCCCAAAAATTTTGTGACAACATACATGATAAGAATCAAAAAAGTCTATTGTTTGTAGGGAATACAGGAACAGGAAAAACATTTATGAGTAATTGTATTGCATATGATTTAATAAATAAAGGATATACAGTTATTTATCAAACAGCACCGTTACTAATGGACATGGCAATGGAAGCTAAATATAGTTATGATAATAATTCTAAAAATAAGCAGAAATACAATGCCATTTTTGATGCGGATGTATTAATAATAGATGATCTTGGCACTGAAACATTAAACAACAATAGATTCACAGAATTATTTAATATAATTAATACAAGATTGTTAAAGAATAAAAAGACTATAATATCTACAAACTTAATGTTAAATGAATTAAGTGAGGAGTATGATGAAAGAGTAATGTCAAGGTTAATAGGGAATTATATTATATGTAAGTTTATAGGTGATGATATAAGGTTCAAGAAAAGGAAAATATCAGACTAATTAAAATATTATATAAAAAAACAGTGGGTACAGTTATGTATCCACCGTTTTTGTCTATTAATTTATCTCTTGTTGTCCATTTTCTTCGGGAACCTCATCTTCATCTGGAGCTATTTTTGCTATATTTACAACTTTGCCTCCATCTGAAGTTCTCATTAAAGTTACACCCTGAGTGTTTCTTCCGAGAATGCTAATATCTTTAGCTTTAATTCGTATTACAATACCGGTATCGGTTATAATCATAATATCATCATCATCATCAACTATTTTAACTCCAATAATATGTCCCGTTTTTTCCGTAGTTTTATAAGTTAAAATACCTTTACCAGCTCTTGTTTGAGCTCTGTATTCATCTACTGCGGTACGTTTGCCAAATCCATTTTCGGTTATAGCTAGAATACATCCGTTTTCATCTATAATAGGTTCCATCCCAATTACATAGTCATCTTTTTTTAGAGTAATTCCTTTAACACCCATAGATGTTCTTCCAACAGATCTTACATCTGATTCGTTAAATCTAATAGATAGTCCAGAACGAGTAACAAGCACAATATTATAATCTCCAGATGTGATGCGGACATCGATAAGTTCATCTTCATTTTTTAATGTTATACCTTGTATACCTGTTTTCCTAATATTCGAATATTCAGAAAGAGAAGTTTTCTTAACAAGTCCGTTTTTTGTAGCCATTAAAACATAATTTTCAGATTCAAAACTACTAACAGGAATAACTGCTGCTATTTTTTCATCAGGAGCAAGTTGTAATAAGTTAACAATAGCAGTTCCTTTAGCTTGTCTAGATGATTCAGGAAGTTCATAAGCCTTAAGTCTATATACCTTTCCAGTGTTAGTAAAGAACATAATATAGTCATGTGTAGATGTTTCAAATAGATGTTCTATAAAATCATCTTCTCTAGTGTTCATAGCAGTAACACCTTTACCACCTCTTTTTTGGCTCTTATATACATCTGTAGCAATTCTTTTAATATAACCAAAGTGAGTAATTGTAACAACATTAGCTTCTTCTTTTATTAAACTTTCTATTTCAATATCACTTTCTCCATGTATTATTGCAGTTCTTCTTTCGTCTCCATAGGATTTCTTAACTTCAAGAAGCTCTTCTTTAATTATATTAAGAACTAATTGCTCGTTTTCAAGGATTGAACGTAAATTATGTATTAATGCAACTAAAGCATTGTATTCGTCTTCGATTTTTCCTCTTTGTAATCCTGTTAATGTACGAAGTCTCATTTCTAAAATAGCATTTGCTTGAATCTCAGATAGATTAAAATTTTCCATCAATGAAATTTTTGCTACATTGTCATCCTTTGAAGCACGAATAATTTTAATTATTGCATCTATATGATCAAGAGCAATTCTAAGCCCTTCTAATATATGTTGTCTTGCTTCTGCTTTTGAAAGTTCATACTTAGTTCTTCTAGTAACTATTACTTTTCTATGTTCAATGTAATGAAATAGAATTTCTTTTAATGACAAAACTTTTGGTTGGTTATTTACAAGAGCTAATAATAGAATACCAAAGGTTCCTTGAAGTTGTGTATGTTTATACAATAAATTAAGAACAACATTAGGATTAGCATCACGTTTAAGTTCAACTACTACACGTAGCCCTGTTCTGTCTGATTCGTCTCTTAAATCAGAAATTCCAACAATTACTTTTTCTTGTACTAATTTTGCAATGTTTTCTACCATTGCAGCTTTGTTTACTTGATATGGGATTTCAGAAATGATAATTTTGTATCTACCTTTATGATCTTCTTCGATTTCTGCTTTTCCTCTTAAACAAATTTTCCCTCTTCCGGTTTCATAAGCTTGTTTAATTCCCGATTTGCCAACAATAATACCTGCTGTTGGGAAGTCAGGACCTTTTATGTGACCAATAAGTTCATCCGTAGATATATCTGGATTATCAATCATTGCACACGTTCCATTAATTACTTCAGTTAAATTATGTGGTGGTATATTACACGCCATACCAACAGCTATACCATAAGAACCATTCACTAGCAAGTTAGGATACTTAGCGGGTAGAACACTAGGTTCTAGTAGTCTTTCATCATAATTTGGTTTGTAATCAACAGTATCTTTATCTATATCGGTAAGCATTTCCACAGACATTTTATATAATTTTGCTTCTGTGTACCTCATGGCAGCTGGTGGATCGTTATCAACGGAGCCGAAGTTACCATGGCCATTTACAAGCGGATATCTCATGGAAAAATCTTGTGCCAAACGAACTAATGCATCATAAACAGAGGCATCACCGTGTGGGTGATAATTGCCAAGAACATCTCCAACAATACCAGCACATTTTCTGTATGCTTTTTCAGGCCATAAAGCAAGCTCACTCATAACATATAATATTCTTCTATGAACAGGTTTTAAGCCATCTCTAACATCAGGTAGTGCACGAGATACGATAACACTCATAGCGTAATCTATATACGATTTTTTCATTTCTTCTTCAATATTTACAGGGATAATTTTCCCTTCATCTAAGATATTATTTTCGTCCATAATTTCCTCCTACATAAAAGTTATTATATATGAAAAAACAAGAAAAATCAAGGGAAAGTAAGTAAAATTGACACCTAAAAACAACAGCGCAAGTTATTTAAAAGATTATACGATGGTATAAATCTTCTAGTTTACATTTGCAAAATTCATATAAATTATTGAAAAAATATATAACTATGATATAATGTGCAAAGGACAAACCTAAAGGTAATAATTGAAGTAGTAAAGAGGTAAACATGAAACAAAAAGATTATTATAAACTGCTTGGAGTTAATAAGAAATCCTCGCAGGAAGAAATAAAAATTAAATATAGAAAACTCGCTAAAAAGTATCATCCTGATGCAAATATAAATAATGAAGAAGCCGAAAACATATTTAAAGATTTAAATGAAGCATATAACATATTGATGGATAAAGACAAAAAGAAAAAATATGACAAACAGGTAGCAAGGTATGGTTATGGAAGTGTAGAATTAAATGTATTGAATCAAGAAAATAAAAACCTAAGTGGTAATGTTGTAAGTGAACTTATGAGTACTATACTGGGATTTAGCAGAGATACAAGAGATAAAGTTATTTCTGTAGCTGAAAATGTTAAAGATGATATAAAAGAAAAGATTGACCTTACAAAAGAACCAAAAAAAGGTGAAAACATTGAAACAACATTATATGTTACATTAGAAGAAGGTTTTTTTGGTGCGGAGAAAAAAATATCATTTAAAACTACAAGAGGTAGCTTAAAAAATTATAGCGTAAACGTTCCTATGGGGATAAGAGATGGAGAAAAAATAAGGCTTTCGGGGCTTGGGAAACCGGGTAAAAACGGAGGGAAAAACGGAGATCTAATAATTCTTGTAAAACTTAGACCTCATTCAATACTTAGATTAGAAGGTTCAGATATTCACATTGTATTAGATGTAACTCCTGTACAAGCAATAATAGGAGATAAAATCTTATTGAAAGTTTTTGGAGAGAAGATATCAATAGACATACCCATAAAAAGCAAGACGGGTGATACTATAGAAATTCAATCAAAAGGTTATATAGTCAATCAAACTACAAGAGGTAACCTAATAATAGAAATAAATATAGTAATGCCGGAGGAACTTTCAGAAAGAGAAATTAAACTATACGAGCAATTATTAAAGGTTGAAAAACAAAAAATAAAATCAAGGATAACAAAATCAGAGGAAAATTAAACTCTGATTTTGTTATATATTTATTTTGAAAGAGTAAAATGAAATAAGGTACTAAAATTTGAAAAAAAGGACTTAACAAACTGAAGGAACTTGGATTTTAAAATTGTATTAATCGTTGTGCTAGTGTTACTTAATATAGGAGGAGTGGCGTCCAAACCATATCTCTGTATAATGGATTTTTCCATATCAGAGTGAGTTTTTAAATTGTATGATGAAGTTTCATCGGTATCCCACTTCTCGTCATTAGTTGTAAAGACAACATTTAAGTATTCACATTGAGGAATAGATATAGAATAGCAGTAGGTTGATTTATTGTGGCAGATACTCATATTAACTATTTTCTTTTCTTCCCAATTATTATCAAAACAATAATATAAATATATGTTAGGAGATTTGCACTGTTCTTCCACGCTTTCCGGAACTAGTTTTCCGGTGTACTTTAATAAAATTTTTTTTTCTTTTGTTAAGGTTCCAAAAATAGAAAAGCTTGAATTTTCAAAACTTTTAAAAAGTATTCCTTCATTAGTTGAAAGTTCACATACGCATGCTCTATCTTTGTTTTCATCAAACGATCTCATAATACCACCTCCTGTTATTAGGATAGTGATATTATAACAAAATAAGATAAAATAAAAAAAGAAAAAGAAAAAAGAAGAAAAAATATTACAAAAAATGATATTGAATTACAAAAACAAACAAAACAGAACGTTAAAAAAGTTGTAAAAATATAGCATAATATTAAAAAATAGTTGATAAAAGTTATTGTCATATGATAATATTAGTGTGTCTTATCGGGGAGGGAAATTATGAAAGAGAACCAAGAGGATAAAAACAAGATAAATAATGAAGAATATGTCGAAGATAGCGATATATATATTGATGAGAAAACAGAAGAGATAATAAATAAAACTGAATCAAAAAAAGCAAAAAGAAAACCAAATATGAGTAAAGATTCAGATATTGCAGTTAAAAAATCTTCGGAAATAAAAATAAAAGCAAAAAAAAGCAAAAAACTACTAATTATTATAATTTGTATAATAATAGCATTAGTTATTTCTTTTGCAGCGATTGGAATTATAAACAAACTGAACACTACTGTTTATAAAAATGTATATTTAAATGGTGAATCTGTTACAGGAATGACAATTGAATCATTAAAAGAACATTTGAAAAAAACACAAGAAAAAGTTTCAGAAGCTGAACTTTCAATATTTCAAAAAAATGAAGAAATAATAAAAGTATTACCTGAAGATATTGAACTTGAAATTGATATTGTAGCAACAGAAAAAGAAGTTTTTGGATTTGGGAGAGATTCTAATATTATAATTAACAATATTGAAATTCTATCAGCGCTATTAAAAAAGAAAGAATATAATTATATATATAAATACAATGTTAATAAATTGTCAGAGATAGCCAAAGAAGTCAAAGAATCCCTGGACAATAAAGCAATAAAAGATAATTATATATTAGATGAAAAGGAATACAAGTTAATAATTACAAAAGGTAAATCTGGAGAATCAATAGAAGAAGAAGTTTTTAAGAAGGATATTGTAGGTGCGTTAACAACAAAACAAAACAAGTACAAGGTTAAAACTATTATTGTAGAACCAGAAGCTTTAGATGTGGATATAGTATATTCTGAGGTATCAAAAGATCCTAAGGATGCATATATTGATAAGACCAGTACGATAATTAAGTTAGTTCCACATCAAGTGGGCCTAGACTTTAATAAAGACACACTAAGAGAACAATTAAATAAATCTGAAAACAATGTAGAAGGAAAAGTAATAGAATATAAACTTGACGTTAAAGAACCAAGCGTTAAAACCACAGATTTAAAATGGGACGCTTATGATTATAAAATAACATCATATACTACATACTTTAGTACAGCAGACTCAAACAGAGTAAATAATTTGAAAATATCATTGGATTTATTGAACGGAAAAGTACTTATGCCAGGGGAAACATTTTCATATAATGCTATAATAGGAGGTGCAACAGCAGCACAAGGTTTTAAACCTGCTGCAACATTTGTTGGCGGTAGAGTAACAAGAGAAGTAGGCGGCGGCGTATGTCAAACAGTATCAACACTATACAATGTAGCGCTATTTTCAAATCTAGAGATAGTACAAAGAAGAGCACATAGTTTACCAGTAGGATATGTTCCAGGCAGTAGGGATGCAACAATTTATCACCCATCAATTGACTTTAAGTTTAAGAACACAAGAAAATATCCTGTGAAAATAACAACTAGTATAAATTTAGGAGGAAACTTAACTATTTCTTTATATGGAACAAAAGAAGAAAATGAATATCAAGTAAGCATAAGTTCAAGGACTCTTTCGACAATACCATATAAAACAGAATATGTTAATGATTCTACGCTTCAAGAAGGGAAACAAGTTGTTACACAAAATGGTTCAAATGGATATGTTTCAGAAGCATATATTACTAAAAAATTGAATGGGAAAGTAGTATCAACTACATTTTTATCGAAAGACACATATAAATCAGTATCTAAAATAGTAAAGGTTGGAACTAAAAAAGAATCAAAGCCGGTAGCACCTGCAGAACCAACAAAACCTGATGTGCCAGATGAACCACCAGTAATTGAACCACCAATAGTTGATCCAATAGAAAGTGGAGAAGGCAACGTTCAAGGAGAAGATTAATAATAAATATATAAAAAGGGCTCAATGTCAAATGTTGGAGTAGAAGTAATAAAAATTACTTGTACTCCTTCTATTTATTTCGGTTTTTTTAAGTAAAAAAGGTCCAGTAATATAAACTGGACCTTTTATTGTTTATAAATATTAAGCATTTCTTATAGATGATTTATGTATTTTATTTACTTCGTCAATATTTTCATTTATACAATTAATAAACTTTTTAGTTAAATCGGAGTCAAATTGTATTCCGATGTTTTTTTCCATTTCTTCCAAACCAAACTCTATTGATTTAGCCTCTTTATATGGCCTTTCACCAGTAATAGCATCAAATGTGTCACATATAGAAAGAATTCTAACTAAATAAGGTATCTCATCTCCTTTTAGACCATCTGGATAACCATTGCCATCGTATTGTTCATGATGATGTTTTATAAGAGGTAAAGATTTTTTGAAAACCTCAGAGGAAGATAAAATACTTGGACCAATGGTAGTATGTAATTTAACGTGTTCATATTCACTTTCTGTTAATTTTCCGTTTTTTAAAAGTATATTATCTGCTATTCCAATTTTTCCTATGTCATGGAATTGCGCAGCTAACGCTAAAGTATTTAAATCATCCTCGCTAAGTCCTAAGTATGTACCAAACATTCTTGCATACAAAGCAACTCTATCAGAATGATACTTGGTATAATTGTCTTTAGCACCAACAGTGTTTTTTAAAATATCTGCAATTTCCACAGCATGGAGTTCAATAGTACGTGACATTGTTTTTATATTATCAATACTAGCGATATATTTAAATCCGCTTTCTATTAATAAAACTAATTGGTCAATACGTGAACTTTTTTCGAAATATGCTTGTATATCAAGTGAACGCATCACATCGATTGATGGAGTTAACTCTTTATGCCCTGACATAAGAATAATATATATTTCGTTATTAAATTCGCGAACAAGTTTAACTATTTCATCTCCTCTAACAGGATTCATTAAATAATTTATAATTAAAATATCATATTTTTTTGGATTGGTCTTTAAGTTCTCAAGAGCAGCAATTGGCTCTGTAAATGGAGTAACCATAATGCTGTATTTTTTTAATACAACTCTCATTGCTTCCATCATACCAATATCGTCATCAATTAACAATACGCCGCCTTCTATTTATAGAACTATTATTTAAAATATTCATGTTTTGCCTCCAACTATTAAATGCATATATAAATCTATGCTATTTAATTATAACAAATACAAAAAAAATATACAACAAGGTAAATAGCATATTTTTTAAAACTCATTATAATCTAAAAGTCCCAAGTGTTACAGCAAAATCATTAGGGTAAACGGTTATAGCTTCAACTGTAAGGTTACCAGTAATTAATAGGATTATAACTAATAATTTGTTTAGATCTAGTCCATCAAAAATGTTGCGATCGCAATTATTTAAATTATCATTTTGAAAACTATTTAAGAACGGATAATCCAAACCTTCTGGAAAGTTATTCATATTGATCACCTATTAAAATATACTCAAGTTGTTGAAATATTATACATATCATAGTATAATACCAAAATAAAGGTAAGGGTGTAGATATGGATAAGAAAAAGATTTTTATTGCTATGGTAACTATTATAATATCGTTAGCAATACTTGTAATAGTAATCAATTTAATATTTAATAATAATTCTAAAATAAATCAAGGAAAGTTTCGTGTTTCAGATGCATTGCTTACGAGCTCTGCAATTTTAAAAGAGGAAACAAAGGGAGAATGGACTTTCGATATATCACAAAATAATAAGCTGGCACTACTTATACAATCAGTGGAGAATACTAAGATAAAAGAAATATACTTAGAGAAGATAAGAGTAAATGGTAAGGAAGATATAAATATATATATTGAACAATTAAATCATAAGTTGTCATATAAATATGAAGAAATAAAGAACAAAAGAGTTAATATATATGCAGATGAACAAGAAAATGGATATTTAGTAGAGCTGGATATAATAAACAAAGATGTTGTAACTGATTTTACTATCCCAGAAGATATAAAAGTAGTTAGGCATGATGGAACTATGCTAAACATAGCGGGTGTGAAAGCTTCAGAAGTAATATTCAGACTAAGATATAACTTAGTAATATTTGAGCCAGAAGGTAAAATCAATAAATGTGAATTTGATATTAGAATCCCAAATGAAAAGGTAATAACAGAGGGAACAACAATTGAGAGATTAAATGTACAAGATTTAGTATTTAAAGTAAAATACTAAAAATCAATATTGATTATTTTTGTATTATGATATATAATACGTGTAGTCGCTTAGGCAATAAGGTGTCTGTGAACCTTGTCAGATCTGGAAGGAAGCAGCAATAAGCATACTACCTTATGTGCCTGGGCGATATTTATTTAAAAATAAGAGGTGATATTACATGTCATATGTTGCATTATATAGGAAATATAGGCCTATGGACTTTGAAGAAGTTGTAGGACAAGAACATATAATTGAAATATTAAAAAAGCAAATAATAAACAATAAAGTATCGCATGCATATATCTTTAGTGGAAGCCGTGGTACAGGCAAAACATCTACAGCTAAGGTCTTTTCTAGAGCTGTAAATTGTTTGGAACCAAAGAATGGGAACCCATGCAATGAATGTAAATCATGTAAATCAATAATAAGTGGAGAAACAACAGATGTTGTTGAAATGGATGCGGCTTCAAACAACTCTGTAGAAAATATAAGAGCAATAAGGCAAGAAGTGATGTATGCTACAACAAATCTTAAGTATAAAATATATATCATAGATGAAGCGCATATGCTTTCTACTAGTGCATTTAATGCTTTACTAAAAACTCTAGAGGAACCACCTGAAAATGTAATATTTATTCTTGCCACAACAGAAGAACATAAACTTTTGCCTACAATACGTTCTAGATGTATAAGATTTGAATTCAAAAAGTTTAATATTGAAGATATTGTGAAACGATTAGAAATAGTACTAAAAAATGAAAATATAAAATATGATAAAGAAGCACTTGAGGAAATAGCAAGCCTATCTGATGGAGGCCTTAGAGATGCACTGAGTATACTAGAAAGATGTGTAGATGGAGAAACAAAAGTATTAACATCTGAAAAAGTTAAATTAATAGTTGGAAAAACAGATACTGAAAAATTAATAGGATTATTAAATCAAGTAATATCATATAATGTAACAGGAATCATAGATAAAGTTGACAAGATATTATCTGAGGGTAAAAATTCAAGATATATTGTATCAGAACTTACAACAATATTGATTAATATGATAATAGACAAAGGACAGAAACCTAATGAAACGGGTATTAATAGACTTAATTATATAATAAAAGAATTATCGAAATTAGATTCTGAGATTAGGCAGTCTGTTAATGGAGATATATTATTAAAAGCTAAGCTTCTTGAATTAACAACGAGTGTGACTTATGAAAGAGAAGCAGAATTAGAAGAAAAAATAAGATTATTAGAATTAAGACTAGATAAAATAGAAACTCAAGAAGTTATAAATATTCCAAGAAAAGAAGAAGAGGTTACTGTTAGAGAAGTTTTTAAAGCAGAAAAAAAACCTGAATTAGAAGAAAATTCAAAACAAGAAAACAAAGTATTGCCAAAACAAAAACAAAATTTCAAAGGAATAGATATAATAAGAGAAAAGGTAGTAGAAAAAGATAATTTACAACTATACTCTGCCTTATCAGGAGTTAAAGCATATGAAAACAATAATATAATTACTTTTGAAACAGAAAACAATTTCGCATATACAATTTTGAAAAAAGAGACTAATATTGAACTCTTAAATGATATAATGAAAAATGAAATAGATGAAAATTATACCATTAATTTAAGTTATATAGATATTACTAAAAAAGTAGAAACAAATAGATTTGAAGAACATTTAATAAACAATGGAGTAACATTTACAGAGATAAATTAAAAAATATAAAATAGAAAGGATGATTTAAAATGGCTAAATTTGGAGGATTCCCAGGTGGTGGAATGAATATGCAAAACCTAATGAAGCAAGCTCAAAAAATGCAAGCAGAAATGCAAAAAAAACAAGCAGACGTTTCTTCAAAAGAAATTGAAACATCTGCAGGTGGAGGAGCAGTTATAGTTAAAGCAACAGGAGATAAAAAAATAAAGGAAATAATAATTGATAAAGAAGTAGTGAATGATGATGATATCGAAATGTTGCAAGATTTAATACTTACTGCAGTTAACGAAGCATTAAATAAAGCAGACTCAATGATGCAGGATGGATTAGGAGACTTTAATATCCCAGGATTAATGTAGGAGAAAATAGATGTATTCAGAAACTATACAAAAATTAATAAAAGAATTTGAAAAGTTTCCGGGAATAGGACATAAAACAGCTGTACGTTTAGCCTTCCATGTTTTAGAATCAGATGAAACACTTGCAAAAAATATGGCGGAAACATTGATTGAAGCAAAGAGTAAAGTAAAGTTTTGCTCTGTTTGTTATAACCTTACAGATTTAGATCCATGTTCAATTTGCTCAAATCAAAAAAGGAATGAGGAAATTATTTGTGTAGTAGAAAATGTTAAAGATGTTATAGCAATGGAAAAAACACATGAATTTAAAGGCAAATATCATGTGTTACACGGGGCAATTTCTCCAATGAACAATATATCTGCTGAGGATATTAAAATAAAAGAATTAATTAAAAGGTTATCTAATGGAAAGGTAAAAGAAGTAATAATTGCAACTAATCCAACTATTGAAGGAGAAGCAACAGCAATGTATATTTCAAGATTGTTAAAGTCTTTAGGAATAATTGTTACAAGGATTGCACATGGCATACCAGTTGGCGGGGATATAGAGTATACTGACGAGATAACTTTAATTAAAGCCTTGGAAGGTAGAAGGGAAATGTAATTATGGAAAAATACTTAAGCCTTAGAAACCAATATAGTGAATTTATTTATAACTCCTTTGAAATAAAAGAAAAAGAAAATGAAATAGAAATAATATATAATTTTGAAATAGTAGGACTTACTGTTTTTACACCAAAATGGATATTTAGAAAACCACAAGGTTTTACTATTAATGAAGGTAATGAAAAATTAATAGAAAACTTAGTATTCAACTTGGGCATGGTAGAAGCAGTAAGTTATTTTAAATGTGTATGTCCAAAAGTATTTAAAGTTAGAGCTGGATATATAGATGAATCACAAATTAAATGGTGGAAAAAACTATATATAAATGGCTTAGGAGAATTTTTTTACGTAAATAATTTGTTAGAAGCAATGAATATTGACACGTTTATGGATATAAAAGTGAAAAGTAATTATAAGTATGAAAAGGTTATAATGGATAACGTTATAAAAGGAAATCTAATACCTATAGGCGGAGGAAAAGATTCTCTTGTAACTTTAGATTTATTAAAGGATTTCAAAAAAGACAATGTTTGTTATATTGTGAATGCAAGAGGAGCTACAAAAGAAAGCGCAAAAGTATCTGGATATGAAGAAACAGGGGTTTATGAAGCAAAAAGGTTTTTGGACAAGAAACTTTTAGAGCTAAATGCGCAAGGATTTCTAAATGGTCACACGCCTTTTTCCGCTGTTTTAGCTTTCTCATCATATATTACAGCAGTGATGCTAAATAAGAGATATATAATTTTATCAAATGAATCAAGTGCTAATGAAGGAAATGTTAAGGGTACAAATATAAATCATCAGTATTCTAAAAGTATAGAATTTGAAAAAGATTTTAAGGAATATATAGAAAACTATATATGTAATAATGGACCGGAATATTTTAGTATATTAAGGCCTTTAAGTGAATGGCAAATTGTAAATTCTTTTTCTAAGTTAAAAGAATTCTTTCCTGTGTTCAAGAGTTGTAATGTAGGATCAAAAGAAGATGTTTGGTGTGAAAATTGTCCTAAATGTCTATACGTATATATAATGATGAAAGCATTTTTGACAGATAAAGAGATGAAAATTATATTTAAATCAGAGATGTTAAATGAAGAAAAGCACAGGAAACTTTTTAATGGATTAGTTTATCCTGATGACAATAAACCATTTGAATGCGTAGGGACAAAAGAAGAAATAAATTTAGCAGTTAAAAAGATAATAACTGATTGCATAAAAAAAGACAAAAAAGTCCCATTGTTACTACAGAATTATGGAAAAATAGAAAATGATATAAATTTAGAAATTAAGCAAGCTAATGCATCATGGGATAATGATATATTCATACCTGAAAAGTATATTAAAATTATTAAAGAATATATTGGGGGTTAAATATGAAACAGGGAATAATATCTGAGTTAAAAGAAAGAAAAATACTAATATTAGGTTTTGGAAAAGAGGGAAGAAGTACGTATGAATTTATAAAAAACAACGTACAAGTTTCAGAAGTTATAATTGCTGATAAAAACACTATATATGAACAGGAAGTGTTAGAGAAGGAAGGGGCAAAAGTATATACAGGAGATAACTATTTAGATATAATGAGCGAAGCTGAAATAGTTATAAAATCTCCGGGAATCCCTCTAAAAGATATTAATATAGAAGCTTTCAAGCACAAAATCACGTCTCAAACAGAATTGTTTTTAAAATATTATAAAAATAAGACTATTGGTGTTACAGGTACAGTTGGGAAAAGTACAACAACTTCTCTGGTACACCATATACTAAATGAAGCTAAATTAGATACGAAACTTGTCGGGAATATTGGAATACCTGTATTTGATATTTTAGATGACGCAGATGCGGATTATTATGTATATGAGTTATCATCTCACCAAATACAATCTGTTGATGTCTCTCCGCATATAGCGGTTTTATTAAACGTTTTTGAAGAACACTTAGATTATTATTCTTCTTATGATGATTATGTTAAAGCAAAGCAGAATATTTATTTAAATAGTAACATGAATGACTATTTAATATATAATTATGATTTAAAAGATATATTGGTAAAAGGAAATCCTAATTGCAATTTAATAGGAGTAAGCAATAATATATTTGATAATGAAGTAAATGTTACAGAAACAGATGGAGAGATTAACTATAATTTAGTTATCAAAAAAGGATCATTAAAGTACAATGTTGAAAAAATAAATCTTGAAGGAAAACATAATAGGTTTAATATTATGATTGCAGCAACAGTATGCAAACTAATTGATATAGATGATGAGAGCATAGTAAATGGAATAGAAACTTTTAAAGGACTTAATAATAGACTTGAAAACATAGGAACATATAAAGGTGTAAAATATGTGAATGATTCTATTTCAACAGTGCCTGAAGCTACTATTAGTGCAATAAATTCAGTTAAGGATGCACAGACTGTACTTATAGGTGGTATGGATAGGGGTATTAATTATGATAACCTTATAGAATTTATAAATAGCGGTAAAATTGAGGAAGTTATCTTAATGTATGATAGTGGAAAAAAAATATATGAAAAGATAAATAAAAAAAATGATAAGTTTAATGTGTATTATGAAGAAGATTTAGAAAGGGCTGTAAAAAAAGGAGTTGAAGTTACGCGAAAAGGGAAAACTTGTATATTATCACCTGCTTCAGCAAGTTATGGCTTTTTCAAAAATTTTGAAGAAAGAGGACAAAAGTTTAAGGAATATGTTGAAACATATACCAAATGATGATATATGTAACATTATTGTTACATATATAATGTTATTATGACAAGTTATTGAGTTTGTTACATATAAATTACAAGTTTTATACAAAAAGTATAGTCAAATTATATTTTTATGATATAATTAATACAAATTGATATAAAAGAGGTGTCATATGGATAAAAAAATATTAATTGTTGATGATGAAAAACCCATCGTAGACATATTAAAGTTTAACCTTGAAAAAGAGGGGTACAAAACTGTAGAAGCTTATGATGGTGAGCAAGCAGTTAAGTTAGCCTTAGAAACCAAACCGGATTTAATAATCTTAGATGTTATGCTACCAAAAATGGATGGATTTACCGTTTGCAGGAAAATAAGGCAAAAGTTATCTTGTCCAGTTATAATGCTTACAGCAAAGGAAGAAGTTGTTGATAAGATTATTGGGCTTGAGCTTGGGGCAGACGACTATATGACAAAGCCATTTAGCATAAGAGAGTTGATAGCTAGAATAAAAGCAAACCTTAGAAAACATACAGTTCAAGAGGAAGAAAATATAGAAGATTCTATAAATATAAAAATAAAGGATATAGTTCTTGATTCTGAAAAATATGTTGTAATTAAAAAAGGCGTTATTATTGACCTTACAATGAAAGAATTTGAAGTATTAAAGCTTCTTGCAACACATGCAGGACAAGTATTCACTAGAGAACAAATATTAAAAAATGTATGGGGCTATGATTATTATGGGGACCTAAGATCTGTAGACGTAACAATAAGAAGAATACGTGAAAAAATAGAAGAAAATACAGCAGATCCTAAATATATAATAACAAAAAGAGGAATAGGGTATTATGTTTAAGTCAATGAAGAGGAACATTGTAATGCTAACAACATCACTAGTTTTGATATCATCATTAATTACTATGTTTTTAGTGTCATATAGGCACACAGGAAAACCGGAATTTGCTTTTGACACACTAATTGTTTTAACAATTGGTGTGTTGCTTTTAGGAAGCCTTATTATATCGTCAATGATATCAAGGAATGTATCACATCCTATGAAAAGAATGCAAAAAACAATGCAAAATTTAATTGCAGGTAAAGTTAATAAAATTAGTAAAAAGGCATTAATTGAAGAAATAAAAACAAGCGAGATAAAAGAATTTGTAGAAACCTTTAACGAAATGATAGAAATGATGACAAAGAAAAACTTTTATTTAGATAGTCAAGAAAGTAAAACTGAAATTATCCTTGAGCATATGGCAGACGGAGTAGTAGCATATTCTGTAAACAAGCAAGTTATACATATAAATAAGGCAGCTATAAGGTTGCTGGGATTGACAGAAAAAGAAGATACCTATGATAAGGTAATGAAAAAAATAGGAATTAGAATAAATTTTGAAAAAATAATGTATTTGCCTAATTATAAAAGAATGGAGCAACAAATAAAGGTTAATGAAAATGAAATTAACATGGTGTTTGTGCCGTATCATAGTGAGAAGCTAATGCCTATGGGAGTAATAATGATAGTAAAAAACATTACAGAAGCTATAAAATTAGAGGATATGAGAAAAGAATTTGTAGCGAACGTATCACATGAATTAAAAACCCCGCTAACATCTATTAAAGGATATTCAGAAACTATTTTAGAAGGTGGATTATCAGACAGTGACAAAGAAAGATTTATTAAAGTAATAAATAATGAAGCAAACAGAATGGATAGGCTAGTTGCAGATTTGTTAAAACTTTCTAGGTTTGACTATAAAATGAATAAATTTAATGCAGCTAGATTTAATTTAGATGATTTAGCAAAAGAAATAGTTGAGAAGCTAAGTTTTGTTGCAGAACAAAAAAGCCATATGCTTAAATGTATTGTAAATATGGTTCCGCCACCAATTTATGCAGATAAAGATTCTATTGAACAGGTAATTATAAACATTGTTAGTAATAGTATAAAATACACTAAAGATGGAGGAGAAATCATAATTTATATTGGTAGTATACCAGGAAAAGCGTATATAAAAGTAGTTGATAATGGAATAGGTATACCGAAGAAAGATTTGGACAGAATATTTGAAAGATTCTACAGGGTAGATAAGGCTAGAACGAGAGACATGGGGGGGACCGGCCTGCGGATTATCAATTGTAAAAGAAATTATAGATAAAAATGATGGAACTATTGATATAAAAAGTGAACAAGGTAAGGGTACAGAAGTGATTATTACGCTTCCTACAGAAAAAATAAGGTGAAAAAATGAAAAACAAATATAGAATATTTGATACACACGCACACTATGATGATGAAAGGTATAAAGAAGATTTAGATGAAGTAATAAAAGCATGCTTTGAAGAGGGAGTAGACAAGATAGTTAATGCATCTTTTGATATTGCTAGTTCTAAAAAATCAATCAAACTTTCTGAACAATACGACAATATATATTATACTATTGGATTTCATCCTGAAACTGCATCAAATGTAACAAAAAAAGATATGGAAGAATTAGAAAAGATTATAGAAGAAAAGGCAGAAGATAAAAAATTTGTGGCGATTGGAGAAATAGGTTTAGATTATTATTATACTAAGGAAAATAAAGAAGAACAAAAAGAATTGTTTAATAAGCAATTAGTGATAGCGCAAAAATATAAAAAGCCAATTGTAATTCATTGCAGGGATGCAACTGAAGATATGTATAATATTATTAAAAGTGAAAAATATAAAGACAGTAAGATAGCTTTCCATTGTTTTCAACCATCAGAACTATTAGCCAAACTTATAATAGAAAGAAAATATATGATAGGCATAGGTGGGAATATTACATATAATAGAAATGAGAAAAGTATTGAAATTATAAAGAGAATACCTATCAATCAAATACTTTTTGAGACTGATGCTCCATATCTCACTCCAGTACCACATAGAGGAAAAAGAAATGAATCTAAATATATAAACTTTGTTATAGAAAAAGTTGCAGAAATAAAACAGGTGGACCCTGAAGGATTAGCAAAAGAAGTATATAAAAACAGTATGAGTTTTTTTGATATAAAATAAAAATACAAGAAGAAACAGATAAAACTGTATTAATAAATGAAGTAAAAGCAATAAGTGAAGCTATGGAATACAAGATGATGATAGGTGTAGCAAAAAATTATGATTATGATAACATTGAAAACTATACCTCTGGTGAATATCCTATAAGTAATATGGACAATGATTTAAAAGCAACTATAAGAGGAGACCTAAATGATGATATATCTATATATAAATATTATATTTTAGATATGGAAAAGCTAGTGAATAATTATGGAGTTCCCAAGGGTACTAAGGGATACGGAGAAACAGAAGATGATGTATATATAATAGAAGAAAAAACAAGGAATATATATTATATTAAAAAACCATACCCATTTGTGTCCGAAAAAACACAAGAATCACCAGAAGATATGGAGTTAGAAATGATAGAAGTACCAGGGTTAAGCATTATGGCAACAGAATATCTGTATGGTATTTACTACTTAAGGGATGGAACCTTTTATTTTTCTATTGAAGACAATTATACGTATAATCATGAATTTTACTATTATGATGGTTCAACCGTTACAAAACTCAATCTTAATAATTATTATGCATGGGATACAAATGTGTATGAAACTAGTAAAAATGAAGTTTATTTTGGTTATGGTACTGGAGAGTTATTTAAACTAACTGGGGCAACGGCTACAAAGATAGAATTGCCGACATATGCGTACTATCCGAGTTTTATCGAATATAATGGTATTACATTATTTCAAGATGAAAATGCTGGAACATTAATAATAGATAACTTATCTGTTACCCAAATTCTTGATGGACAAGGATATTCATATGGCAGATATAGTTATAAAGATGGAAATTTATATATTAGTAAATATAGTTATAATAATGGATATTCAGCATTATATAGGTTTAATGGTATCGAGGTACAAGAATTATTTAATGTAGGATATAATTATAATGATATTGGTATAACTATAGACGACATGGGTAACTTATACGCTCACGGGTATTCGGATTATGAGGGGTATTATATAAAAAAATTGAAGGAAACAAAATCATACCAATAGAAGGATGGAATGGATACTTTTATGGGTTTTATTCAGTTGGTAAAGAAGAGTATACTTTAGAAATTCAAATAATGTAATTTATAGGATTATAGGAGCTTCTGCTACAAGAGTAGATCTACCTATAGGGTCTATGGGAATTTACATAGATAAAAACACAGATAATATGTACGCAAGAATATCAGGATATGGATTATTTTTGGTAAAAGGGTTAAATGGAATAAGCATAGATCCTAGCATTGCAAGTTTAAATATATATACTAACCAAAAACGTAAGGCCACTTATTTATCTAAATCAGGTAAAGAAGTATTCTTGATAAAAGATACAAAACTTGTACCAATAACAGGTATGTTAGGAAGTACTGCAAGTAGTTTAAACATATATATAAATAATTTTAATGGGAAAACATATGCTTACGATAGAACATCTGCAGGAGTATATTACTTTTATAAAATAGAAGGGATAAAGGCAATAAAAATACAAGGAATTAATAGTACAAGTGCAGGGTATTTTCGTGTGAATAATTATAACGGAGAAGTCTTTTTCTATCAAGGAAGCAATTTATATAGAATTAAAGATACCAAAGCTGAACTTATATACAATAATTATAACACAATGTACACTTCTAATAACGGAGATGTTTATGTTACTACTAGAGATAATAGAGTCATGAAGATAGTATATAATTAAATGTAGTTAAAATAAAAGGAAATATAATAAATGTTGGGAAGAGATATAAAAACCTCATCTCAACATTTTTTTGGTGAAAATTTATAACTAAAATTAGTGGTAAAAAATAAAAATATAGAACATGGTGTGTGATTAACATAAAACTGTAAAGGAGCAATAGTAACAAAACGAGAAAGCTGTCGGAAGTTGGGAGAACAAATATTGACTTTTTGTCTCTTTTATGTTAATCTATTCGCATGGTTTATTTTTGAAAGGAGGCATAATGAAAAAGAAAATTATGTTTTTTAGACCCATGTTTTATATGGGCGGCACAGAAATTGCAATTTTAAATTTAATAAAACGTTTAAAAAGTTATGATATTTATATAGGATATACTGATGACACCTCCGACAAATCCTTATTAGCAAGATATGAAGAATATGCGAAAGTAGTAAAAGTAGATAAACCAATAGAAACAGATACTTTAATAAATTGTTCTCCATATATAACCTCATTTGATGAAGCAAAAAATGTATCAAGAAAAAGTACTTACCTTTGGTTTCATCATTTTGGCTCTAGAGGGGAATCCATTTTATCAAGCCCTAAGCATTGTGACATGTGTGACAAAATTATAGTTGTTAGTGAATCTACGGAAAATATTATTAAACAACAAAACTATTATGAAAACATAAAAGATAAAATAGAAGTTATTTATAATATTCTAAACGTAGAAGAAATATTAAAATTAGGAGAAAAGCCAATCGATTTAGAATTGTCTAAAACACTAAATATAGTTACTGTTAGCAGACTTTCTCCTAAAAAGGGATTCGATAGAAAATTACATTTAGCAAGACTTTTAAGAGAAGCAAATGTAGATTTCAAGTGGTTTATAGTAGGAAGTAATTATTATAAAGATGTAGAAAATGAAATAATACATAAATTTGATGAGTTTAAAGATAACTTTGTTTTTTTTGGGTTTTTAGATAATCCATATAATATAATAAAGAAATGTGATTATTTAGCGCTTTTAAGTGATGATGAAACATGGGGACTTACAATTACAGAAGCAAAATTACTGGGAGTACCTTGCATAGTAACAGATTTTGATGTTGCTTATGAACAGGTAACATATAGAAATGGTATTATTCTAAGTAGAAACAATGTCTCTAGCTATAAATATAATATAGATTATATTTTATCACACAAAAGAAGGTTAAAACACAACTTAAAAAATTATAATTATTCAAATCAAGAAACATTAACGTTATGGAATGAATTATTAAATGAATAAAATAGTAAAGAATTAAATATAAAAGGTTTAATATACAATTTTGGGTGCAAGTAATAAAATTACTTGCACCCATTTATTAAATATTAAACCTTATTATTTTATTTATTTGTTAATACATCATCTAAAAATTTAAATTGCAAACAAGACTTTTCGACTAGATGTTGTATGTTATTATTTTTTTCTTTTACTATATCGCAGACTTTTAATTTGTCTGTATCGCCTAATTTATAATAAGGCATATTTATATTCATATCTTTTATAGCATTTGTAGTTTTATCACTGTAGCAAATTGTTATTAGCTTTGCACATAGTTTAAGGCCTAATATCATGCTATGAAATCTTGATGCAACTATATATTCTTGTTTGTTTAATACCTCTAAAAATTCTGCGATATTACCATCGTAATTGCAAACAGAAATATTTTTCATATATAAAGGATCAACATCTCTTAGTAATTGTTCAATAGCGATATTATCTTTTTCTTTAGAACAAAACCCTAATAACTTTACTTTATAATCCATGTCAACAAAATGGTATATAATTTCTTTTAACTTTTCAATATATTTATCATAAAATGGTAGGATACTTTCTCTATCTAAATGATGTATTACAGAGATGCCTATGGATTTTTCTTTTTCTACAGACGAATTGATATCTAAACCAAAGATAACATCAGGGGCATATATAACATTATCACAATCTTTAAACAAGTTGTATGAATAACTATCTCTAAAACAGATTCCTTTGATATTCTTTATTGTCTCGTTTTTAACATAACTATAATAATCATTACTTTTAAAAGGTCCAAAATTTGCTCCAACTACATAAAAGTTATTATTAATATCAATTAACTCTTTTAAATATTTGGTTTTGTTTAGACTGTCTTTATTATGCTCAATAAAGATTGACCCACCAATGTAAACAACAATATCCACATTTTTAGCAAGTTTTAAATCATTTTCTTTTATATCAACATAAGAACAAACATCTATGGTTAAGTTTGCTATATGTTTAAATATTTCTATATATTTTTCTTCAGCAGACAATATAAATTGATGCTGTTTATATCTTTTACAAAGTGCAGCAATAAATAAGTCATCACCAAAATTCATTCCGGAATACGCTTTTATAAGTATTTTCATGTACACACCTCTCTATTTTATAATAGGAAAATGTTCTCTAAAGGTGTTTTCGCCAGTTTTGATAAGTATATTTAATATATCAATTCTTTCCTTTAATTTATCATTTTCTATTCTGTATAATAAACTTTCTTTATACTCAGGGTATTCTTCACATAAATAATATAAGCTGGTAATTTGTATAATTAAATCTATCATTTGTTTTGCTTCAATGGTTTCAGTAGTAACACTGTTTTCAACCTTAATGTAATTATAAAAGCTTTCTTCAAAGTAAGCTTCACTTTTACATTTGCATAAGGCACTTAAAGTAAAAGAGACATCTTCATAACTACATTTTTCTATAAATCGTATATCCTTTAAGATATTATTCTTAAAACATTTTGATGGTGGACCCAAGAATCTGCTTTTAGCTAATTTATCATTCAAGCTATCTTTATCGTGTGACATTAGTTTTGAAGAACCATCAAAATCTATTTTAGTGAAGTTTAAATAGATTACATCTTCGCCATTAATTTTATTATCCAATTGTTCTAAGGCATAGCTATTAGAAAGATAATCATCACTATCAACAAATATAATATATTCACCGGTCGCGATATCTAGACCTTTATTTCTAGCACCACCTGCTCTAAGTCTATCTGTATGTAGCAAAGTAACATCATAATTTTTTATAATATCAAGACTATTATCAGTACTGCCGTCATCTATTAAAATGATTTCATATTTAGATTTATTCAAAGTTTGAGTTACGATACTATCTAAACATCTCTTAATATACTTTTCTTTATTATAATTTGGAATTATTATAGAAAATCTTAACATTAGTATTCCTCCTTCATTAATTTAATTAGAACAAGAGAATAATATTATAAATTAGTTCATAAGTCAATCCAAATTCAATAGTTTAGTCTATAAAATAGTCAAAATATGATAATTTAAAATATATTAAAAATTATTTATAAAAAATAAAAAACAAAGAATTATATCTTTGTTTTTATTAATATATTTTATTAATCTACAAAAGTATCTTTTATAGTTTTAACCATTCCTTTTAATATCATAAGCTGCTTGTCGGTAACATATATTTCAGGATCTTCTTTAACATTTATATGCGATAAAGATTCAAATAACAAATAATCAAGGCTTACATCTAAAACATTTGCAATGCACACAATTGTATCTAAACTAGGAGATTTTATTCCTCTTTCAACATCCCCTAAAAAGTTTGAAGACACACCAACTTCTTCGGCTAAAGCAAATTGTGTAAGTTCTTTTTCTTTTCTTATTCTACGAATCCTAAGACCTAAATCTTTTCCATTTACTACTGAAGACATTTCAATATCACCTCAAAATCATACTTAAACTATATAATATTATGTATAAAAGTAGAGCAAACTAAAAGAAGTAGAATAAACACTCACGGGAGAGGTTGGTATATTGTGATTTTATTTATATAACATTTGAAAGTCTAGTAAAAAACCAGAAAACTAATGAAAGCTTTCTAATTTTTTTCCATTTTAATAAGCTTATATTATCATAATATCTTAATTTTTTTCATGACACCTACTATTTTTGCAAGTTGCTTTATCTTATATTTCATGAAAACACCTAACAATAGTATTATATATATTTATGCTAAGTCAAAGTCAAGATAATAAACATATTATTAAGAATTTAATATAATAAATAAAGGAGGAGAATAAATGTTTGATAATATCTTAGAAGCTATAGGACATACACCTTTAGTAAAAATAAATAAAATTAATCCAAATGAAAAAGTAAAGCTATACGCAAAGTTGGAAGGGTTTAATCCTACAGGAAGTATTAAAGATAGAATAGCACTTAAAATGATAGAACAAGCAGAGAAAGATGGAAGTTTATCATATGATAAAGTAATAATAGAAGCAACATCTGGAAATACTGGAATAGGTCTTGCAATGATAGGAGCTTTAAAAGGATATAAAGTACAAATTGTAATGAGTTCAGCAGTATCAGTAGAAAGACAGAAAATGATAAAAGTATTTGGAGGTGAGATAATACTTACTGATTCAGATTTAGGTACTGATGGGGCAATATTAAAAGTTAGAGAAATTATTAAAAAAGAACCAGACAAGTATTTCAATCCAAATCAATTTTCAAATGAATATAATAAACTAGCTCATTATAGCACTACTGCAGAAGAAATATGGGAACAAACAGAAGGGAAGATCACGCATTTTGTTTCTTCGCTTGGAACATCTGGAACTATAATGGGAATAGGAAAGAAACTAAAAGAAAAAAATCCAGCTATAAAGATTATAGAAGCACATCCAGTAAAAGGACATTATATTCAAGGACTTAAAAATATGGAAGAAGCTATAGTTCCAGAAATATATGATAAAAGTAAAATAAGTCAAAGTATTTTAATTGAATCTGAAGAAGCATTTGAAATGACTAGAAGAATAGTAAAAGAGGAAGGAATATTTGTAGGAATGAGTAGTGGTGCTGCAATGATTGCTGCGTTAAAAGTAATGGAACAAATAGATGAAGGCCTAGTAGTAGTTATATTCCCAGATAGGGGAGAAAAATATATAAGTACAAATTTATTTAAAATATAGTTGATTTTATAAGCGTGATAGATGAAAGTACAGTTCTAAAGGTAAAACAACGATTATCTATACATGAGTACTTTCAAATTAACTTAAAATATGATATAATTAAAAATATTTATAATAAAATGGCTTAAAATTTAAAGGCATTTAACACGAAATTTAATTGTAGGAGTGATGTTATGAATAAAAACTATGTATGTTCCATATGTGGAAAAAACGGAGTAAAATTATGGCGTCCAAATAGTGAAGTAAGTCCACTTGTTTGTGCAATATGTGCAGAGAAGCGGCAAAGTTCAATAAAATATTTGGAGCAAACATGGGTAAAAACAGGAGAACACTATGTAAGTGAATATAAAGAAAAGAGACTTCTAAGTCATGTATGCAAAATAGATGATAGGGGAAAAGTATATTTGTATAATGAAAATATGCCTAAAAAGAATCAAAAAGGATTTGCAGATGATTTGACAATAACAATTCAAGAAGATTCTAAAGAAAGTTCAAAGTATATTACACATATGATTCCGGCAGTAATTAATGAATTAGGGGAAATAATAATTCACACATCAATTCCAAAAGAACTCTATAGATTGTGGGAAAAATTACCTACAAGATAATAAAAGGAGAGGGACTTAAAACTTGTTATATAACAGGCTTTAAGTCTTTTTTTGTATTCTTCATTTAGAAAAATATAAAATTGTAAAATTGGTTTTAATGTTTTTATCTTATTTATTAATCTTATCAATCATTTTTTGATCATTTAAATAATTTGAATTTATGTCTAATTTATTTTCTAAAAACAAACCTAACTCATATTTATATGTTACTATCCTTTTTACAGAGGAGTTTAATCTTTCTTGTGATATCTTTCCAGTATTTACTGCCTTTAATATTTCCTTGTAACTTAAGTCTATATCCTTTGGTAATAAAAGCATATCAGCTCCAGCAACAAATGCAGCATAAGAAGCAGAGGTATTAATGGTTTGTTTAGTTATAGCTCTCATTTCTAAGCCATCTGTTATAACTATTCCATCAAAGTTTAACTTATCTCTTAATATACCATAAATATCACTATTTAGAGATGCAGGAAGACTTATATTAGATAGATTGCTATACTCAACATGATTCATCATAATAATATTTGATCCTGCATTTATACCGTATTTAAAAGGTATAAAATCAGACCTTTCTAAAGCATCTAAAGTTACGTTACTAGTTGACATTACATTATGTGTATCTCCTATACTGTTACCTAGACCGGGAAAATGTTTTAGAGTGGAACCTATATTATATTTATCTAAACCATTTATATATGATTCAACCATCTTACCAACCATATTTGGATCTTTTCCAAAACTTCTATATTGTATAACATCGCTATTATCCAGGTCACATACTGGAGCAAAATTTAAATTGAATCCAAGAGAAGATAATCTTCTTCCTATAATCTTACTATATTCAAAAGCTAGATTAGGATCATTTGTGTTACCTAATTTTGATATATATGGAAGATTTGGAAATAAAGAGGAGTTTGCTAATCTATCAACAAGACCGCCTTCGGAATCTATAGATATAAACATGGGAACACCTAGTGGTATTTCCTTTAATTGGGAAATCAACTTTTTTGTTTGAGATATACTTTGCATATTCTCTGAAAACAAGATAACTCCTCCTAAGTTATATTTCTCAATAGCTGCTCTTGCTTCATCATTTAAAAAGTATATGTTATTAGCATCGGAATCTTTTCTAAATGCACACAAAAAAAGTTGCCCAACTTTCTCTTCATTTGTCATTGATGATACTAATAATTCGACTTCTAACTTATTAACTTGTTTAGAAGCACCTATGTTATTAGTTTGATTATTAGTGTTATTACTAAAAAATATATAATAATAAGAAATAAAGATTATAATAATAAATAAAAATATAATCTG
>CAYXLQ010000002.1:0-46432 GCA_964465775.1 uncultured Clostridiaceae bacterium | reverse complement strand
AGAGTAAATACAAAATAGCATTTAATTACTTGCATTTACTTTTCCACTTATCGTTTTTATGTTTTATATATAAATTACTAGAATATCTATTGACTTATACTAATATCTATATTATAATGATTAAGCATCGCGGGATAGAGCAGTTGGCAGCTCGTCGGGCTCATAACCCGAAGGTCGCAAGTTCAAGTCTTGCTCCCGCAACCATAATATCAAGCGCTTCATTTTTTATGAGGTGCTTGTTTTTTATTTTATTAATTATTTTTATTGTTATCAGAATCAAATACAATTGATTTGTTATACACCCCTACATACCTTTTTGCTAATAGAATATATACCCTTATAAATTCTTACTAATGTTTATAATAACCAATTACACTTGTACAACATACAATAAAGTAAGGAGGTGAATATACTATGGGAAATATGTTAGAAAAATGTAGGAGACCTTGTTGTCTGAATATTGTTGTATGTTTAATTGCAATATTTTTTGTTTTTTCATTAGGATTAATAATAGGAGCAGTTGTTTTGCTTGCTACTATCGTTGCTAACCTTGTACCTTTTATTCTCTTAACAATAATATTATTTATATTGTTAATAATATTATTAATTTTAAAGTTATGTTACTGTGATTAATTTCACTAGCATACAGGGATCGCGTTATAAGCGTCCCTACATAATAACTTTATACGATTTATTTTATTATATTAATAAAACAACATATACAATTCTTTTACAATGTAAGATAACGACAACAAGAATCTGTTTCTTGTTATTTTTATATTCTTTAGTATGTTAATTTCATCTAAACAAATTGTTCTATTCTCTATTACAAGTAGATTACATCTTATTAAACCCTATCTTGTGCATTCCACATACTGGACACACCCAATTTTCATGAAGTTTTTCAAATTTAATATTGCCTTTACTGTCTTCATCGTATATATATCCACAAGTTGAACATTTATACTTATTATTATTATTAATTTCCATATCAACATTTAAAGAATATGTTGGTGCATTCTTAGGTGACACTCCTTTTATAACCGTGTGATAATACTCATATGTCATTGGAATTTTATTATCTAAATCGTCTGTTTTAGTTACTTTTGCTAAGAATATTGTATGTGTACCTATATCAAATGAGTTTATAACTTTCGCCTCAATGTATGCTGTCATACTTGTTGTTATTATTGGAACTTCGTTATCTCCTATTATATAATTTACACCTATTAATTTATCTGTATCTCTTCCAGAATTAAATCCAAATTTACCTATTAACTCAAAAGTTGTCTCTGTTGATAATATAGATACATTAATTATTTTACTTTTCTCTATTAAACTATGTGTATAATTATCCTTGTTTATAATTACAGTAATTGTTTCAGGCTCTGATGTTGATTGACATACAGTTGTAGATATCATCCCACTATAATTGTTTTTATATTTTGATCCAATCAAATACATTCCGTAGGTTATATTCATAAGAACATTTTTTTTCAAAATAATTCACTCCTTTTTATTTTTAATTATATCATTAAGGCGTTTTTTGTAAAGTCTTATTTTTTGTTATTTATAATATTTTTCTATATTTGGGTTAAAATATTTTAATACTACTATATTTATTTTAATCATATTTCTTGTAAATAAATAATTTATATAGTAATATAGTTATGAAAGTTGAGGTGATTATCATTGAAAGAAAACGCATTAAACTATAGTGATAATGAAAATATTAAGATTAATTTTTTTGATATAATTATGTGTTTCTCAGATGCTGTTGATTTAATAAACAAAAAAATGTCAGGTCATCATATTAGGGTTGCATATATAGCATATAGATTGGGACTTCAATATAAATTATCCAAAAAGCGTATTATTAATTTGGTAATTGCTGCATGCATGCATGATATTGGAGCATTAACAATAGAAGAAAGAGATAATATTATATCCCCTGATTACAAATCAGATGAAATTCATGAAAAAATAGGGTATTCATATTTGAAAAGCTCAAAACATTTTAGAAATATCGCTCTTTTTGTAAAACATCATCATATTGCATGGAATTTTGGTGAAGGTAAATATTATAATGATAAATTATTGCCTATAGAATGCCATATTTTATGTTTGGCTGATAGAATAGATGCCTATATCGATAAGGATACTTTTATTTTATTACAAACAAATAACATAATATCTAAAGTAATTCAGAATTCAGGTAAATTATTTATGCCAGATGTTGTGGCTACTTTTATAAAAATTTCAAACAAAGAAGATTTTTGGTTGTATACTGTATCTGATTCTGTTCACGAAATTATCGGAGAACTTATTAATTCTACAAATATCCAAATTAATCTTGATGATTTTGAAAAATTGACAAAATGGTTTAGCAACATTATTGATTTTAGAAGCAGATTTACTTCTGTACACTCTAGAGGGGTCTCTGCAAGTGCAGAAGCAATTGCCATTCAAATGGGGCTTCCTGATTATGAAATAAAAAATGTTAGAATTGCTGGATATATACATGATCTTGGAAAACTAGCTGTACCAAATGAGATTCTTGAAAAAAGTGGGAAACTTGATCTTAATGAATACGCAGTAATTAGATCACATACTTTTCATACTTATAATATTTTGAGAAGGTTAAAATCCATAAATAATATTGTATCCTATGGTTCTTATCACCATGAGCATCTCGACGGTTCAGGATATCCTTTTCATTTAAAAGGAAATGAACTTTCTCAAGGAGCAAGAATATTAGCTGTAGCGGACATCCTTACTGCTGTAACTGAAGATAGGCCCTATAGAAGAGGCATGGATAAAGATTCAGTTATAGATATATTAAATGATATGAAAAACAATAAATTGATAGATAGCAAAATTGTTAACATTACCATTAAAAATTTTGATGAAATAAATAAGTTTAGAATTAAAAAACAAGCTTTAGCAAAAAAAGAATATGAAAAGTTTTGGCAACAGGCATCTAAATAAATAGTAATATCCTCTAAATATGCGAGGGTATTACTATATTTTTTATCTATTTATTCAATTTTTCAAATATTTATTGTTGATTTTTGTATTGATAAATATGAATCCTCTACATATACCAATCCTGAATATTGATTATTCCCAAAAGGATATGCCAACTGTACTTCTAAGGTAATTGAAGGTGTGCTTTCTATTACTAAAGCATTTATTTTAAATAACATTGTTTCTGATGGTATCATTGTTGTATATCTTATATCTCTTGCAACAAGATTTCCATTAACAAAAAGATTTAAATTTATTTGTTCTCCTATGAACGCAGAACCCACTCCAACTGCAACATTTACATTTATATTATATAATGCTCTTCCTCCTATAAATATAGGTGCAGATGGATTAGTTATATTAATATTTAAACCCATGTCATTCTCTATTATTCTCCAATCAATTAACTGTGTCCTATTTTCTGGTGTTAATAATATTGGCATAACATTATTGCGTAATAGTATTCCTCCTGTTATTAAAGTTGGACCAGTAGTTCCTGTTATTCCGGTTACTCCTTGTATCCCTTGTGGTCCCATCGGGCCTTGGACTCCTTGTATTCCTTGTGGCCCTTGTGGTCCAGTATTCCCTGTTGGTCCTGTATTTCCTGTTGGACCAGGGCTTCCCATCGGCCCTGTCGGGCCAGGGCATCCCATTGGACCTCTTGGCCCCATTGGCCCAACTAATTCTTTAATACAAACGCATTCACTTTTACAATTAGTCGAAGCACACAAATTACAGTGCCTATTAGATAAGCTATCATTATTTGTTTTCATATATGAAATACCTCCCGCTTATTATATTCTATATACCCTATGTTTAAAATTTATATAATAATTCTTATGCTACTAATATATTCATTAGTTTACATTTTGGTGAATAATTTTTTCACTCAGAACACTAAAGAAAAGCGCACAAGTTAAATTAATAACTTATGCGTTTTATTTTAGATTACACTTCATGTGTGTTGTTACTTACACCTTAAATTTATTTTTAGTAATCAATGTTTTTTTCTAAATTACTCATATACTTTGTGATTAATTTACAACTACTAAAAATAACATAAATACTATATACAATTAATGTTGTAATCACACTTTTTTCTAAATTAGTTACTTTAAATATAGTAAAAGCTTCCGCAAACACGTTAATAACGTTTACTATAATTAACAGTACTATATTTAAGCAACTACCTACAAGTTTTAGCAAGGTCCGATTCAAGTCCACTTTGCCTCCCTTTTTTATTCTCTTTATAAAAAAGATAACAAGAGATATAAATCCAGCGATTAAAAACGTAACTATTTTAGCTTTTAACATTTAATCCACTCTCCCTTTTCTTATTAAAGATTTTTAAAATTAATATATACATGTATTGTAACATATTTAAGTGTTTTTTTCAAATTCAATTATATTTTTAGTGGTTTTCCTTTACTACTATTGACATATTTATATAATTATTGTATACTAATTTGGCAATGTTATGGCGGCTTAGCTTAGTTGGCTATAGCGTGCGGTTCATACCCGCAAGGTCACTGGTTCGATTCCAGTAGCCGCTACCATAAGAAAAGTAAGTAGGATTTCCTACTTACTTTTTTAATATTTCACTCCTGGCCTAACTATGTTTTGCTCTGTTTTTCCTATTATTTCTTTTTGTGTTATTTGAAAATATTCATCCATTACTGCCTTTACAACACTTGCCGTATATACTCCAGTTCCTCCATTTTCTATTACTGTAACTACTGCTATCTGTGGCTTATCTGCAGGTGCAAATCCTACAAAAAGTCCATTATCAGCACCGGTTGTAACCTGAGCTGTTCCAGTTTTACCTGCAACCTCTATTTCTGAATTCTTAAAAACAATATATGATGTTCCTCCCGTTTCAGAAGTTACTGTTTTCATTCCTTCTGTTATTGCATTAATGTTTTCTTTTTTAAGTTCTATATTTGATTCCTTAAATTTTACTCCTGTATACTTTTCTATGTGTTTTAATAATTCATCTGATGACACTTTGCTATCTCTGTTATCTTCTATACTCTTTACTACACTAACTCTTTTTAAACTTCCTCCATTTGACAAAGTCGCAATATAATTTGCAAGTTGTATAGGTGTGTAAGAATTATATGATTGTCCTATAACTGCAGATAATGTATCTCCTAAATACCATTTATTAACATTGTTGTCTCCTGCTATTGTACCCTTTATTTCTCCTGAAACTTCTATTCCAGTTTTTGAACCTAGTCCAAATAGTTTGGCATATTTTACAAGTTCTTCTACACCCATTCTTCTGCCTACTTCATAAAAATAACAGTTACAAGATACCTTTATTGCTTGAGATACATTTACCCATCCATGTGTTCTTCCATGAGCAGAATACACCCAACATTTTGGATTATGTCCATATTTATATATTCCTGTATCCTGTATTTTTTCTTCAACAGTAACATTTCCTGACTCTAGTCCAGCTATACCACTAAGCATTTTAAATGTCGAACCCGGTGAATAAGCTCCTGTTATTGCTCTGTTAAACATAGGTTTAGTTTTGTTGTTGTTTATCTCTTTCCATTTATTATATGATATTCCACCTATAAAATCATTTGGATCAAAGGTTGGATAACTTGCCATAGCCAATACTTCTGCTGTATTTACATCAAGCACCACTACGCTTCCACTAGAAGCTTCTGCTGACCTTTTATAGCCTTTAAGTCCATTTGCAACATCATATATAACTGTTTTCAAAGAATCTTCTGCAACCTTCTGTAATCTATAGTCTATTGTTAATGTTATATTATTGCCTGTTATTGCTTCTTCATGTACTATTTCATCATTTGCTATGCCCATACTATCTACTTGTGTTCTAAGAGTGCCGTCTCTACCTTTTAAATATTTTTCCATAGATTGTTCTAATCCCATTTTTCCAATAGTACTATTATATGAATATCCGCTGTCTTTTACATTTCCATACTCTTCCTTTGTAATCTTACCTACATATCCCAACAAGTGTGAAGCATAGGTTCCGTTTGGATAACTTCTTTTAGGGCTCACCTTTATGCTTACTCCTGGAATATCTGCTTTTATTTCTTCTAACATAATTACAGATTCGTAAGATATATTGTTTGCTATACTAATTGATTTAAAAAGCGAATAGCCTTCCTTTGATATAATATATCTTATTTGTAATATTCTAAAGTTTTCTTCTTCAGTAAAGCCTTCAATCTCATACTTTTTATATAAACTTTCTATTACTTCTTTTACAATATATTTTTCTTTTAACTTATATACTTCTTCAAAGTTTTTCTTCTCTCTTTCTGAATAAAATACAAGTTCACCCTTTTCAATACTGAAAGGTTCATTTATCCTATCTCCATTTTTTATTAATATTGATGTTATCCTCTTTAATATATTATTAAGTTGTTTATTTGTAATCTTTGTTCTATATAATTCCAGATCAAAGCCTAATTTATTAGTAGCAAGTACAACTCCATTTCTATCATATATTTCTCCTCTGGGAGCTTCTATAACTGAAGATCTAAGCATTTTCTTTTCAGAGGTTTCTCTATATTCCTTTCCCTCAAGTAATTGAAGTTTAGTTAATGAAGTTAAAAAAACAATCGAAACAGTGTATACTAAAACTTTTAGTATACCATCTCTATCGTTAAAAAAAGCTTTTAACCTATTCTTCAAATATCTTACCTCTACTTTCTATAACTCATAATTACTTCATTTTGTTTCATATGTTTTTCAAATATTCTATAAAGTACATACGAAACAGTAATATTTAGTAAACTTTGCACAACTAGGTTTTCTATCATAACTATTACATTAAGTAGGCTTTTATATTCTAACATATACAAGATATACTCAGAAATTAAAAATATGCTTGTAGCAATAACAGACATATAAACAACTGCTGTTTTGCTTTCTCTTCTGTATTTCTTACTTATACTTGAAATGCATAATGAAACCAATATATATGAAACTATGGTAGCGCCTATACTATAATTAAAAATAATTTCTGCTAAAAAACCAATTAATACTGAAATTATGCAACTGATATGTATATCACTCCACATTGAAATTATAACCAGTGTAACTAATAAAATATTAGGTGTAGTACCAAATATTTTAAAGTTATTAGACATTATAATTTGAAGTATAAAAGCTACAAAAATTATTAATAACATTAGTATATTTTTCCAAATTTTTTTCACAAATTTACTCCTTATTAATCAATTATTATTCCTACAGTTTTTAAATTTTGAATATCAACTAGTGGTTCTATTATTCCATATCTATCAATTTCATTTTTTTTATTTACTACTTTTTCTATTATGCCTACGGGTATACCTTTTGGGTATATTCCTCCAATACCTGAAGTGTACACTGTTTCAGATACTGAAACTTCTGTGTCTATAGGAATATATGTTAACTTTAATTTACCTTCTATTTTAAGTTTAAAATCTCCTTTTATTAGTGCATTTTTGTTAACGGATGCTATCTCAACCCCTACCGAAACATTTGGATCTAGTATTGTAACTACCTTACTAGTGTTTGATTCCGCTTCTGCAATATAGCCTAATAATCCATCTTCAGTTATAACTGTTTGTTTTGTTTTTACTCCATCCTTTGTTCCTTTATTTATTATAAATGTATCTACATAATTATCATAATTTCTAATTATGATATCAGCATAAACTAATGTAAAGTGATTATATCTTTCTTTTATTCTAAGCTTCCCTCTTAAGTTTTCATTATCTGCCTCAAGAACATTAACTTCAAGTAACTTATATTTTAAATCTCCTATTTTTTCCTGTAATTTTTCATTTTCATTTTTAAGCTTCTTAACACTTCCAAAATATTTAAATCCTTCTGTTGAAATTCCTTTTATAGTTACTCCTATATTACTAATTTCATTTGTAATACTTCCCGCCAATTTAGAAATTCCAGGAATCTTAACTTTATTTAAAAATACTACTAATACTATTACTATAATTATCCATAGAATTAGTCCTACTTTTTTCTTTTTTGGCTTTCTGTTTTTTCTTGTAAGTCCAAGATAACTCATTTACAATCACCTTATTTTTCTTATTATTTACTTTCTTCTTTTTTTGGCTGCTTTTTTAAGCACTTCAATATTATTCAATGCTACTCCTGTTCCTTTAATAACACAATCAAGTGGGTTATCTGCAAGGTGAACAGGTATATTAACAATACTATTTATATATCTATCAATATTTTTTATATATGCTCCTCCTCCAGAAATAACTATTCCATTTCCCATTACATCTGCTGCTATTTCTGGTGGTGTTCTTTCTAGTGTTATATTAATTGCTCTTAATATTTCTTCTATAACTCTTTGCATAGCTTGTTGTATTTCTGAAGTCGTTACAGTAATTGTTTCCGGAAGTCCTGTAGTCAATTCCCTACCCTTTACTTGCATTCTCTCCTCTGTCATAGATGAATATGCTGCTCCTATTGTGTTTTTTATTTCTTCAGCAGCTGTATCCCCAAGTAATACATTTCGGTTAGTTTTTATATATTCTATTATATCTTTATCTATATCATCTCCTGCTACTCTAATAGATGTAGAGCTAACAATTCCTCCTAAGGATATTACCGCTACTTCCGTAGTTCCCCCACCAATGTCTACTATCATTGTTCCTTCTGGGCTATCAACCTTGAGTCCTGCTCCTATTGCCGCTGCCATAGCTTCTTCCATTATATACACTTCTCTAGCTCCTGAAGAATAAACAACTTCTTCAACTGCTCTTTCTTCAACATCTGTAACTCCTGATGGAACACAAACTACCGCTCTAGGCTTATTAAATACTCTTTTATCTGTAACTTTAGAAATAAATTTTTCAAGCATCATTTTAGTTGCATAAAAATTAGCTATAACTCCACCTTTCAATGGTTTTAAAGCAAGTATAGTATCAGGAGTTCTTCCTAGCATTTCTTTTGCCATAGAACCTACTGCTAAAACCTCATTTGTGATTCCGTTTATTGCAACTACAGATGGTTCTCTTAATACAATTCCTCTTCCTCTTACATATATCATGGTCGTTGATGTACCTAGGTCTATACCTATATCTTTTGCTAATATACTCATAATATTCTTCTCCTTTCTTGAAAAATACTATTGTCTAATTCTCTAATACTTACATACTTGTTTTTTCCTATTATTATATGATCTAATACTTTTATATCAAACATATCGCACCTTTCACACATTACCCTTGTAAAATTTATATCTTGTTTGCTGGGTGATGGATCCCCACTAGGGTGGTTATGAACTATAATTATGCTACTTGCCATTTGTTTTAATGGTTCTACTAATAATTCTTTTATTCCTACTACAGCTCTATCCTGGGTTCCTTTTGAAATAGTAATCATTGATTTTACTATGTTTTTTTTATTTAATATTACTACTTTTATTAGTTCTACTTGTTCATCTTCTAATTCATGTTTTAATAAATTATATATATCAATTGGGGATGTTATTTTCTTTATTGTTTCTTGTGAACCTTTATTAATTCTTTTAGCTATTTCAAGTATTGTTTTTATCTGAATTGCTTTTACTCTTCCTATTCCTTTTATTTTCTTAAGTTCTTCAATAGATGCATTAGACAAATAAGAAAAACCAGAGAGTCCAGTATGGTTTGGGCTAAGCAAACTTTTAGCAAGCTCTAAACAGTTATTATCTTTGGTTCCTGTTTTAATTATAATTGCCAGTAATTCTGAATCGGTTAATTTACCTGCTCCTAACATCTCTAGTTTTTCATATGGTCTATCCGAATATGGTGCATCTTTTATTGTTAATTTTTTTATATTCTTTTTAACTATTATATTACCTTCTTAATTACAAATATTGATGCTATGAATCCAAGTATTCCTGCTATATTAAGCTTAAACATAAAAGCGAATGTAAGTGTTAAAAATCCCAAATCCAATTCTATTGGTTTTGATAAACCTATATCTTGACCAAATGCTAAAAATTCAAGCCATGAAACTTGCGTAGCTAATTCTCCTAAAAATATTCCAAGTACTATACCCATAAAAATTATCATTATCCTTAAAAAACTTTTCATATGTTCCTCCTACAATATATTGGTAATTATACCTTGAAACACCAAATATTACAAGCATATTACAATTTTATTTCAAAAAAACACTATTTTTATTTAACCTTGCTTTACCCGTACAATTATGGCTTTACGGTAAACTTAGTTTATCATTTTGTGTTGTATTTTATAGCAACATGTAATATAATGTATTTAAAAATAAATGGAGGTAAAAATGATTAAAGGAAAGATAGATAAAGATACAGCTATTAAGAATACAAAAAAGAAATTAGAATCTCAAGCTAAAAAAATAGAAAATAGAAAAGAAGTAAAAAAAGTAAAAAAGGTAATGTCTGATTTTAAAAGTTTTGCTATGAAGGGAAATATAATAGATATGGCTACAGGTGTAATCATAGGTACTTCATTCACTAAAATAGTTAACTCTTTAGTATCTGAAATAATAACACCTCTTATGAGCAAACTTACAGGCAAAGTTGATTTAAATGATCTGTTTTTTGCTCTTGATGGTGGAACTTTCTCAAGCATCGCTGAAGCAAAAGAAGCTGGCTCTGTTACTGTAAATTATGGTGTTTTTCTATCTAATATAATCGACTTTTTAATTATAGCTTTTACAATATTTATATTTTTAAGGTATACATTTAATAAGCGATCTAAGATCGTAGAAAAAACCCCAGTAGTATCAACTAAAACATGCCCATATTGTATTACTGAAATATCATTAAAAGCTACAAAATGTCCTAATTGCACATCTGAATTAGTAGGAAAATAAATGTTTTTAATAATTTATTAATAAAACTCTAATAAATTTTTCAATATCATATAAAAATCATGTTTACAAATATGAAATTTATAAAGTATTAGAGTAATTAATTTAAATAAATAACTTAAATACTAGTCTAGTTAAGTTGTTGCATTTTTTGTTAGTTAATAAGATATTTTATAGGGAAATAAACTAACATCATATTATTCTGTAAGTGGAAGTAGCTAAATTAATTATATAACTATTAGTATTATAATCCCCCTATACACAAAAGTAAGGAATTAGAAAACATCTTTCTAGTTCCTTACTTTTTACTTATATTTCAATATCATTTTTGTGTATTTGCTTAATATTATCAAGTATTTCTTCTAACGTCTTTTCTTTAAAAGTAACATACTCATATATGATTTTATTATCTTCTCTTCTTTTTTTATAGTCCTCTTCATTATCATATTTATTCTTATCTAGCTCTTTAGCAAAATAAATATTTTCGCAATAAAATGTTTGAGTTATATTTGATAATGTACTGTTTCTATCAAATGTATAAATTGTTTCTACTATTAAAGGATTATAACCTTTAGGATAAAATATTTTTAAAGTAATAGTTTCATCTGTTTGAAGAATAGAATAATGAGTAGTATCAAATTAATACCTTTAAACTGACTTCTGTATGCTTTCTAAACTAGTAATTTTTAGGCTTCTTTTGTTTTTTCTTTTTGTTCTTTTGATTTTCTAGAATTTACTATTTTTTCTGCAGTTTTATCAAGAGCTATTCTTCTTATTATTGAGAAGTTACTAAACAACCTAGTACTAAATACAATTACAGCTGCAAGATATATATCAACATTAAGTCTTTCTCCTAAAAACACTAAGACTATAGCTATTAATGCATTACCAAAAAAACCACTTAAAAATACTCTTAAGTCAAAGTTCTTTTTCATATTTGCAACAATTCCACCAAATATAGAGTCAATAAATGCTAGAATCGCAACTGCCACATATTTTGATATTGCATATGGAACTATAAGATTCATTCCAGCTATTAGGCCAAAACCTGCAAACAAAAGTATTATAATTATTCCTATCATTTATTTCACCTCTATTCTTCTACAATTTTTGCTTTAGAAAACCCAAGTTTTCCATCATATTTTTTTACAGTAATACTTTTTTCTCTTGTAATATTTACTTTAACCCCATAAAGTTCAAATCCATCTACTATACCGCCTCTAATATTCAAGGCACTTTCCAAATATTTAGCGTCTCCTATTGCCTTAATATTAAATGGTGCTGCGACTTTAATTCCGTTTACCTGAATAACTGGTCCAACACATCTTATAGCTGTGCTTGACAATATCCTTTGTCCATTTATTGATATTGCTTCTGCACCTGCTGAATTAAGTTCTGTAACCACTGCTCTTAAATCAGTATCATGAACCAACATAGACTCTGTAGAAATTGCCTCAGAAATCGCCATATCACTATCATCTAATGTTATTACTATTCCTTCACCCTTGATATTTTTAAGTCCTGATAATGCTGCCATTGAATTTAGTTCTTCGCTCATAGAGTTAATTAAACTACTGTTATTTGATGCATTTGTTTTATATTCTTCAACTATTTCCAGGTTCTTTTTATTTTCTTTTTTTAATTCTTCATATTCTATTTTAAGTGCTGTAAGGTCATCTATAAGCTCAGCTTCCCTTTTACCTTGTATAATAGTTTCTGTATTACTTACTGTGTTAAGTTGAGCAACAAATATAAAGACAAGTGCAAATACTGCAAGACCTAACAATGTATATTGCCATATTGCATTTTTCTCAATAAATTCTTTTACTTTTTCTTTGTTTTCTATTTTTATTAATTTAATAGACTTTTTATCTTTTATATTTTTTTTAATACTCTTTTTGGTTTTTTTATCACTTATCATTTTTTCACTCTCCTTTTATTATCCTACTTTTTCAACAAATGTTGGTTTTTCTTGTGTTATATCAATCTTGCCACTTCTACCTGATACTTCTTTTAATATTTCTTTCAAAAACTTCATTTTGTAATCTAAATCCTTCTGTTCTTCTGCTACAACTTCTATTTTATAATCAAGTGTTAGAATCACTTTAGAATTTTCAAATCTTACACTTGTTATTTTCTCTTTTATTTTTGCTTCTTCATAAACCTGCTCAATCTTTTCAAATCTCTGCACTTTAACATATTCAGTTTCTAGTATTTTAGTACCGAAACTTTAATTCCTTTTCTAAAATAAGTCCAAATAATGTAAGTTCTTCCATAGATATGTTTTCTACAGGAACCTCTTCTAATATTATACCATACTTGTCTACCTTTATATACTTTGATGTGTTCTTATCATTTAATATGTATTTTGAAACTCTTTCTGTAATTATAATTCTAAGGGTGCCATTTTTTGCTATTTTAATTTTAACATCCTCTACATACGGTAATTTTTGTATTATATTTTTTTTAATTTTATTTCTATTTAATAAAAGCATGTTTTTTCCTTGTTCTATACTTGCGGTTTCTTTTATTTCCTCTTCTTCATAATGATTAGAATTTTCTATTTTTATATTTTTAACTTTAAATGTTTCTGCATTATATAAATAATATGCACCATAAGTAATTGCTGCACAAATGCTTATTATAATTATCCAAAACAACATTATTCCAAATATTCTTTTCATCTTACCTTTTTTTCTTTTATATTGCTTTGGTTTTGCTTTTGCAACACTTCTTTTATTTTTATTATTTACATTACTTGTCCTTTTTTGTTTTACAATGTTTTTTTTTGTTTTTTTTACATTTTTCATTGAATCACCCTTTAACTGCTTCTTTTATTTCTTTATATATTACTTCTTCTACATCCCTTTTTTGTAACTTCCCTGCGTTTTCTCCCATTTCAGAAAGCTTGTTATTATCTGCTATAAGTTCATTAATAGTTTTATATAATAATTCATCTGTTAAATTGTTCTCTATGATTATTTTAGCTGCTCCTATATCTTCTAACGCTTTTGCATTATAATATTGATGGTTTTCAGTAGCATAAGGAAAAGGAATTAATATAGCGGGTTTTTTAGATATTGATAGTTCTGTAATCGTCATAGCCCCGGATCTTGTAATAAGTAAATCTGAAGCTTTGTACATTTTGTCCATATCAAACACAAATTTTTCTACTTTAATGTATTGCTTAGCTTCTTTTTCATCTAGAATTTTACTTATTACATCATCATAATTCTTCATTCCTGTTGCTAAGACAATAAAAAACTTATCACTTTTTTTCTCTAATGCAATCTTTATTATTGTTTCATTAAATTTTTTTGCACCTTGACTTCCTCCTGTTACAAATATTATTTTCCTAGCTTTTAAATATTTTGAAATTCCTAAGTCTTCTATACATTTATTCTTATCCATTTTGTTCATATCTGCTTCATTAAACTTTGCCGGAGAACCTGTGTAAATTACATTGCTTTTACTTTTTAATCTTTTTTTTGTATCTTCAAATCCTACCAATACTTTAGACGCTTTTTTAGTAAGAAGCTTAACTGCAATTCCAGGATAGGCATTACTTTCATGAAGTACATAAGGAATTTTTAATCTTCTTGCTGCAATCATAACTGGTCCACAAATATATCCACCGGTCCCTATTACAACATCTGCTTTAAATTTCATTATAATTCCTTTTGCTTCTTTTATTCCTGCAAGTATATCTATAATTGACTTGACATTCTTAGTTGTTAAAGTTCTATAAAACTTTCCTGTTTTTATATGTTCTATTCTATATCCTGCTTTTTTAACCAATTCATTTTCTATTCCCGTTTTGGTTCCTATAAACAAAAACTCACTATTTGGCTCTTCTTTTTCTATTATCTTTGCTATTGCTATTCCCGGATTTATATGGCCTCCAGTTCCCGCACACGCGATTATTACCCTCATTCTTTTTCCTCCTAAGACTTATTTTTTTCAACTTGTCTTGATATATTAAGAAGTATGCCTACTGTTGCTAGATTTATAACAAGAGATGTACCTCCTGCACTAAAGAATGGTAATGGCATACCTGTAACTGGCATACTTTTAGTAACAACAGCTATGTTGACTATTATTTGAAAGGCAAACATTGCAGATATCCCCACGGCAATAAGCATTCCAAATAAATCATTGCATTTTAAAGCAACTCTAATTCCTCTGATCACAAAATAACCAAACAGGCATATTATACAAGTACTCCCTATAAATCCTATTTCTTCTGATAAAACCGCAAATATAAAGTCATTTTGAGCTTCAGGAAGCCATAGATATTTTTGTCTACTTTGACCTAACCCTCTTCCAAACATCCCACCTGATCCTACTGCATATAAACTTTGTGACGCTTGCCAATTGCTTCCTGCAATATCCTCTTCTGGATTCATAAATGATGTTATTCTATCCATACGGAATCCTTTAGCAAATAGAAATCCACCAATTGCAAGTCCGCCAATTAATATTAATGGAATTACATATCTGATTTGAAGTTTTATTCCGCTTGCTAAATATATTATCCCTGTTATGAAAGCCATTATTAGCATTCCACTTAAATGGTTTTGGAAAAACATTACCATACAGATTATTATGAAAAATATTGTCGGTTTTATATATGATAGCATATTGTTCAGCTTTTTATAATTACTTACTATATATGTTGAAAGTGTTATTATAAGGACTACCTTCATAAGCTCTGATGGTTGAACTGTTGTAAATCCTAAATTTATCCATCTTGTTGCTCCATTTAATTCAATTCCTATTCCAGGTGCAAAAACAAGTATCATGAATATCATCGTTATTATGTACGAAATATAGGCAAACTTAGAATATATACGGTAATTAATTTTTGAAACAACAAGCATTATAATTACGCCAACAACTGCAAATGCAAGCTGCCTTATTAAGAAATAACTAGAGTTATTAAAATTTGTTAATGCGTGATATGAACTTGCTGAAGCAAGCATAATAAGTCCTATACATAAAAGTAACATCACTGTAAAGAATAATTTAAAATCAAATGATTTGTTATTTCCAAATTCCTCAATATATTGTTTCTTTTTACCCATATACATTCCCTTTCCTTAAATAAAATATGCTAATATACATAATGCTGCTGTAATTACCCAAAAAACAATTACAATCATAGTTTCTTTCATTCCACTTAATTCTAAATGATGATGGAATGGTGCCATTTTAAATAACCTTTTTCCTTTTGTTGATTTAAAGTATATTACTTGTAAAGCTACCGATATCGTTTCAAACACTGGTATTAATGCTACGATTCCAAGATATACTGGCATTTTTAATATTATAGCCATAGATGCTATTGCTCCTCCTAGAGCTAATGAACCTGTATCTCCAAGAAACATTTTTGCAGGTTGTATATTAAATAACAAAAATGCTGAACACGTTCCTATTATTGTCGAACCAAAAACTGCCATCTCTTGATTATTGTTTTTTATTGCAATTACGGTAAAAAACCCCATAATAATTATAATTATTCCTGTTGCCAAGCCATCTAATCCATCTGTTAAATTAATGGCATTACTTGTTCCAATTAAAATAAATATTGTAAATATTACAAATAATCCCGTACTTAGTAATATATGTTGTTTGAAAAATGGAATTAAAATATCTGTTCCTAATTCAAATACAGTTAAGTACAATAGTATAAATATTGATGAAACAATAAATAAAAATATTATTTTTTTAATAGGAGAAAGCCCGTCTGTATTTGATTTTTTTAGTTTTTTTATATCATCTACCATACCAATTAATCCAAATCCCACAAAAGGGATCACCGCAAGACCAATGATTGGATAATAGAATGCCGCTATGGCAAGCATGACCAAAGATGACATTAATATTGCTATTCCTCCCATTGTTGGTGTTCCAGCTTTCTTAAGGTGAGACTTAGGCCCATCGTCTCTTACCACTTGCCCTACTTTCACTTTTTTAAGGTATGGTAATATAATCATATTGGCCAGCATTCCTAGTATATATGAACACATTAGCACTAACATTTGTATTTTCATTTTTATCTTACAACTCCTATATATTTACTTACATTGTTTCTAAATTTTTATCTAGCATTTCATTTGCTAATTCTTTAACTATTTCTCTTTCATCAAATTTAATCTTTTTGTTATTTTTTAAAATCTGATATGTTTCATGTCCTTTTCCTGCAATAATTATAGTATCGTTCTTCCATGCTATTCTCATTGCAAACTTAATAGCCTCTTTTCTATTTTCAATTATTTTATAAAGACCTCTTGTCTTTTTTATTCCATTTTCTATTTCACTCATTATCTTTTTAGCTTCTTCATCTCTTGGGTTATCAGTAGTAATCACTGTAAAATCTGCATATTTACCAGATATTTCTCCCATAATAGGTCTTTTCTCTGTATCCCTATTACCACCACAACCAAATACACATATTATTCTACCTTTCGAATACCTTTTAGTATTTGATAATATTGCTTCTAAGCTTGCAGGGGAGTGAGCATAATCAAGTAATACAGCAAATGTTTTTTCAATATCTACTACTTCGCTTCTTCCAGGAACTTTTACACTTGAAAGAGCTATTAATATTTCTTCCATTTGTACACCTAACATGCTTGTTACTGCTATCGCACCAAGTGCATTATATACTGTATATCTTCCTGGTATTTTAACTATTATAGTTTGAAGCATTTTATTTATATACATTTTAAAATCAACATAATTATTGTTTATTCTTATATCAACTGCTGTTATATTTGCTTCATTATCAAGTCCATATTTTGCAGTTTTACATTTTATCATCTTTTCTAATTTTGGAGTATATATATCATCTGCATTTATAATTGCAAAATCGCATTCTTTAAACAGCTTAGATTTTGCTTCTAAATATGACTCCATTGTTTCGTGAAAATCTAAATGATCTTTAGATAAATTCGTAAATAACCCAATTATAAAATGAATACCATAAACCCTTTTTAATTCTAATGCATGCGAAGAAACTTCCATTACAACATATTCTACGCCTTCATCTACCATCTCTTTAAGCAATTTTTGCAAATCCAATGATTCCGGGGATGTTTTTGTTGCTTCTATTTGTTTATTAGCAAATGTATTAAAAATTGTTCCTATCATTCCTGTTTTTTTGCCTGAAGCAAGTAGTATATCTCTTATCATATAGACTGTAGTTGTCTTACCTTTTGTTCCAGTTACACCTATCATTTTAAGTTTGCTTGCAGGATTACCATAATATGTAGTTGCAACTTTTGCAAGAGCTATTCTGGTATCTTCAACTTCTATAACGGTAACATTTTCAAGTTTTATTTTTGATCCTTTTTTTACTATTACTGCGACTACTCCATTTTTGGCTGCATCTTCTATATAACTATGTCCGTCCTCTTTAAATCCTTCTATAGCAACAAACAAATCTCCTTTACCTACTTTTTTAGAATCATATTCTATCTTTTCTATATTTATGTTTGTTTCTCCATTTATCTTTAGATAATCTAAACCTTCTATTAAATATTGTAACAACATATTTTTACCCTCTTCCTTTTATCTAATTTTTTAATCCTCATATCTTATTTAAGATATTTTACATAAATCAATGTAAATCTGTCGTATCAACAAATTTAACTGTTACTATTGAACCCTTTTGTACTATTTCTCCTGCACTTGGTTCTTGTATAATTGCATTTCCATTACCTATAATACGAATGTTAAGTCCACTGTTTCTAATTATTTTAGTTGCATTTGCTAATGTTTTATCTCTAACATCTGGTACTGTTACGGTTATCTTTTCTGTGTCATTTGCTTTGTAAACTCTAATTGTAGACCCAGGAACTAGACTAGCCCCTAATTTAGGAATTTGATTTGTTATTTTATCATCCGCTTCAAACTTGCTATCTGATGCTAATTTAAACCCTAGATCTTTAATTGTTTTTTCTGCCTCTTCATAAGTCTTTCCTGTTAAATCAGGTACCAATATTTCTTGTATGCTATTTTCCTCTAAGGTATAATCCGGATTAATATCTAAGTATCTAAGTGTTTCATCTAATATGTTTGATACCACTGGCGCACATATTGTACCTCCTTGATGTCCTTGTGGTCCTTTAGGATTATATAGATTAAATACAATACAAACCTCTGGATCATTTACTGGTGCAATTCCTACAAACGAAGCTAAATACCAAAGTCTTGCCCCTCTTTCTTGTTCACCTGTTCCAGTTTTTCCAGCTACTGAATATCCTCTAACTTTTGCTGCTTTACCTGTTCCTTCTTCTACAACGGTATATAACGCATCTAAAATACTTGCTGCCGTCTCACTAGAAACTACTTGTTTTTTTATCTTAGGTTCTATTTTTGATATCGTGCTCCCATCTTGAGATTTTATTTCTTTAACAACGTATGGAACAACTATATTTCCTCCATTAGATACTGCCGCAACTGTTACTAAACTCTGTAATGCTGTTATTTGGAATGTCTGCCCAAATCCTGTTGTTGCTAAATCTACTTCTGTCATAGTTTTTGGATCGTGTAATATCCCCCCTACTTCTCCTGGAAGATCGATCCCAGTTTTTTCTTTTAAATTAAACGCTTCTAAGTATTCACAATATTTCTTTATTCCGATTTTTTGGGCACTTTGCATAAATACCGGGTTACAAGAATTTTTTATTCCTTCCCTTAAACTTTGTGAACCATGACTTCTTGGGTGCCTCCAACAACGAATAGTCCATCCTCCTATTTTCATAGCTCCTGTACAGTTAAATGCTCCCGACTGGTCTATTTCTACCAAATCTTCTTCTAACACTGCCGCAGATGTTACTATTTTAAAAGTCGAGCCCGGTTCTGCTGTATTTGATATAGCTTTATTTCTCCACATATCTGAAAGTGCTTCTGACTTTTCTTTTGTTCCCATTGTGTCCCATTTTGCTTTTAACTCTTCAGTACTAGGAGCAAAGGCATCATTTGGATTAAAATCCGGATAGTTTGCCATAGCTAGAATTTCTCCTGTTTTAGGTCTCATCATTATTACCGAACCATAATTTGCTATGTTCTCTTTAACCGCTTTAGCTAAGTTTTTTTCTACTATACTCTGAATTGTAGCATCTATTGTTAAAACTAAATCATATCCATTTACTGGTGCTACATATTGTTCTTCTTTATATGGTGTTTCTCTTCCCTTACCATCTGCACTTCCTACTATTTTACCTGGAATACCCGCTAGTTGCTCTTCATATTTCAATTCCACCCCATATAATCCTTGCCCATCAGTTCCTGTAAAACCTAAAACATGTGATGCCAGATTATCAAACTGATAAATTCTTTTTGAGGATTCATCTACTTTTATTCCACTTAATTCTTCTTCTAATATATATTTATATACTGCCGTTGCTTGTTCTTTGCCTACCTTTGTTTTTATAACTACTAATGATTGTTTTTTATTTAACTTTTCTAATATATCGTCCTGTTCCATTTCTAATATTTTTGCTAAATCTTTCGCTACTTTTTCTTTTTCTTCTATATCATTTGGAACTGCACTTACAGTATTTGTTGATATACTTTGTGCTAGTTTTTTTTCACCTGTTAAATCATATATAGTTCCCCTTACTGCAGGCACACTTCTATCCCTAGTTTGCTGTTTATATGCTTTTTGTTCATAATAATCTCCGTTTTATTACTTGCAAATAGAACAGTCTTATTATTAATAAAACCAAAACACTACATATACAAATTAATATTATTTTTACAGTTTTTTTGTTTTTTATGCTAGCAAAAGCCAATAATATTCACCTCTTATTTTCACACAATTATATCATACATATAATAATATATTCTACGCTTTAGTATTATATTTTAGAAGTTTTTTAAATAGTTTTACACGTTTTTTATTATATCATATAGTTTATATCTTTTCTATAACAAAAAGCACCATTTCTGGTGCCCAAAATAGGATTTTAGAATATGTTATTTACTATTTCTTTTACTTTCTCCAAACAACAACTTATCATATTTGCAGCAGACACCTTTTTCACACTTTCTTCATTTTCCATATTAATGTAGATTAGTTGACTTTTTTCCGGTTTTTGCATACCTAATTGTTGTTTAGCGTAAGCTTCTACTTGACCAACATCCATTACTTTATCTACTGCAATTTGTGTTGTTGCAAGTTCTGACTTAGCTACTTCTAGTTCTTTCTTTAGTTTTTGAACCTCTAAGTTCTTTTCACTTATTAGATTATATCTGTACGTAATAACAAGGAATATTGAAAATATTAATAAAGTTGAGAATATAAGCGCAGCTCTATTACTCTTACTAAGATTCTTATTTTTTTTATTCTTAATAAGTTTGAATGATTCTTTTTTTTCTGGTTTTATTTTTTTTTCTGGTAAACTCAAATCATAAGCATATTTTCTTGCTGCCCCCATATATATCCTCCCCTTAAATTAATTTTTTTCAAATATTCTAAGTTTCGCGCTTCTTGATCTTGGGTTTTGCTTAAGTATTTCTATACTTTCTGTGATTGGTTTGTTTGTTATGTTCTTTCCGTAAGAAATATAATTGCATACACATTTTGGAAAATCCGTTGGACATTTACATTTGCCCTGCATATCTTCATATGTTAGTTTCACAATTCTATCTTCTAATGAGTGAAATGTTATAATACATAACCTACCTTTTGGTTTTAGTGATAAAATACAATCTTTTATTGTTTGCTTTAATTCTGAAAGTTCATTGTTTACCTCTATTCTTATAGCTTGAAATATTCTTTTTGCTGGATGTTGTTTTTCTAACAATGCTTTACCAGGTAAACTAGATTTTATTATTTCAACTAATTCTAAGGTAGTTTCAATTTTCTTTTCTTTTCTTCTTTCGACTATTTTCCTTGCTATTTTTCTTGAAAATCTTTCTTCGCCATAATCAAAAAATATTTTAACAAGTTCTTCTTCTTTATAATTATTAACTATATCTTTTGCAGTGATTTTATCTTGTTTGTTCATTCTCATATCAAGCTTTGCATTATGCATATAACTAAATCCTCGCTCTGCTTCATCTAGTTGATATGAAGATACTCCCAAATCTAATAATATTCCATCTACTGCAGCTATATCCTTTTCTTTTAATATGTTTAATATATTGCTATGATTATCGTGTACTATGACAAAATTGCTATACTGTTTTAATCTTTCTTTTGAGGCCCTTAAAGCTTCTTCATCACGATCAATTCCAATATGCAACCCCTTATTGTTTAATCTTTCTAAAATTAATAATGAATGCCCAGCTCCACCAAGCGTACCATCTACGTATGTTCCGCTTTCCTTTATATTTAATCCTTCTATGCATTCATTTTTTAATACTGGTATATGATTAAACTCCATTTACATTACTCCATAATTTTATATAATTTTTATCTTTTGTTTATTACTGATTATTTAAAATCCTTATCTTTTGTTTATTACACTTTTCATCCTTAGTTAACGGAGAATTTACTTTTGTATATTATTTGTAATCTTTTGTTCAAATAGAATCTCATTTGTTTATTGTGTAATCTTTTGTTTCTTTGTATTTCTTTTGTAAATATATAGTTAAATGCCTAAATCTGACATTTGACTAGCAACTTCTTCTAGAGTTATATTATCTTCGCTTGTATAGTTGTTCCATTTTTCTTTATCCCATATTTCTGCTCTTGTAGAAACACCTATTACTACAACATCTTTTGTTAATTCCGCATATTCTTTTAGATTAGCAGGAATAACAATTCTTCCTTGTTTGTCTAGTTGACATTCAGTAGCTCCCGCAGCAAAGAATCTTGTAAATACCCTAGCGTTTTGGTTTGTTAGTGGAAGAGCTTTTAATTTGGCTTCAAATGTTTGCCATTCAGCAATAGAATAAATGAATAAGCAGTTGTCTAATCCTTTGGTCAATATAAAACTACTTCCTAAGTCATCTCTGAACTTAGAAGGCACTATTATTCTTGACTTGTCGTCTATTGTATGGTTATACTCACCTAACAACATTAAAGTACACCTCCACTTTGCTCCACTTTCCTCCACCTGTACCCCTATTCTAGTATATAAAAAAACAAATTGCAATACTTTTTATAAAAATATTGCAATTTGTTTTAATTTCTTTTTTTATTTATTTTAATTTTGATTCTTTTTTATCCTATTTATATGTTATTTAATATATGGATATGGGTTTATTGATACATTATTTACCCTTATTTCAAAGTGTAAGTGAGGACCAGTTGACCAACCTGTACTTCCCATTTCTCCTACTTTTTGTCCTGCTACTACTGAGTTTCCTTCTTTTACATTAAAGGCACTTAAGTGAGCATAATATGTGATGATTCCATCTCCATGATCAATCTTTACTAAATACCCATAACTCGCCTGCCATTTTGCATATATAACTTTACCTGCTTTATATGCATATATTGGAGTACCAGTTTTGTTTGCTATGTCTATACCTCTATGGCTTGATTTATAATATTGGGTATATACTCCTGACGCAGGTTTAATACCACCTGATACTGAAGCGTTTGTACTAACAGTTTTTGATGTTCCGTTATATTTAGCTGCAGCTGTAGTTGTTTTTGTTACTTTCTTTTTAACAACCTTTTTCTCTTCGGGTTTATATCTACTTACAAGGCTAGTATAAATTTCTTTGGCTTTAGCTGTATCTGTTAAACTATTAATTTCTGCTATTTTTTCAGCTTTAACTGCTATTTCTACTCCCTTAGTATTCTTTTTTAAGTCTGCAACATATGCATCTGCAGATTCTTTCGAAGAGAAAGTCATCTCTGCTTTTTCTTTTACTACAACATTATACACTGTATATTCTGTCTTTGCTATTTCTCTAACTTCAGTATATAGATTTTGTTCTTCTAATTTGTTTTTTCTAATGTAACTAAGTTCGAATTCCGGATCAGAATCAAGATATACTTTTACATCTATTCCGTCTACTTTTTTTTCATCTGCGATTACTTTAAATATTTCATCAAACTCAGCCTCTGTTTTAAAATATCCTACAACACTATCATTTATCTTTGCTCTGTACATTGGTTTATATATGTTTAATATTGTAACCATAACTGCACTTAATACTAAAACAAATAATACTACTGTAAAAAATATGAATCTTAGCGTTCTGAGCACGCTACTTCCTTTCATTTTTAAAAAACACCCCTTTTATTTTAGGCCTCACAAAGTATATTATAACACGGTTTACATATGGATGTCAAATTCAGCCTTAATTCAACCTCTCTTTAAACCGAATTTTATCATATACTAAATTATATGTCAATATTCAATAATTGATAACTTCACGCAATTACAGGCTCATTTGTTTCATATTTATGCATAGAAAAGCTGGGATTAATAAATCCCAGCTTTATACATGTTTCTTCTTCTCCGTCTTTCGCTTTCCTTCATAGTTGTAATGATACCTTTAATCATGAAGTAAAACATAAATGGTGCTAAAAACGAAACTACATAGGCAAGATTAACTCTTTTCTCATTTATATTGCTATATCTTCCAATAAAGCTAATTACTGGATTCGAGCTGTTCTTAAGAGAAGAAATTAATTCTTGTTGTTCTTCGCTTATTTTTTCAATTGCTACTTGTGCTTCTGGAAGTGCAGAGGTTGATGCATATCTTTTAGCGTCATAAAGATCATTACCTACAGTCCCCAGTTGAACCATAACAAATCCTGCCCATACGAAGTTAACTACTAATAGTATTTCTACCACTAAAAAAACAACCATTATTAAATTTTTACAATTTTTCATTAGAAAACTCTCCTTTAATATAATATATACATATATTATACCACTTTATGAGACTTTTATCAAGTTATGTAGTCTTGTCACCGCTGTTTTACTTATATTTATAATATTAATATTTTAATTAATCCTATATTAAAAAAAGACAGAACTAATTTTTGCTTCTGTCACTTTTTAAAATCAACTGATTTTATGTTTTTCTATATATTCTGATACTTCAGTAAAGTTTTCATCATACTTATATTTTTTTCTTCCATACTGCATCCACATTTCAGACCAGGTTTTACCAGATCTTAAATCCTTTTGTATATTTTCATCTTTTAGTACAGGGTTGTTTTCTTGTTTACTTAAATCTACACATTTTTCTTCATCATATAATTTGCTTTGTATATCACATTCAAGTTTATCGCAGTAATATGCAAACAATGCTTCTTTCGTTTGTTTTGCATCAAATTCAAGTATAAGATTTTCTAATTGTTCTTTTTGCAACATATCTTTAAGTATTAAAGATATGGCTTCATGTCCCTCTTTTAATTTCTTTTCTCTAGATATGTTCCAAGGAGTCAAATCTCCAATTATTATTTCTTCTAATTCGTGAATAGCAATCATGAAAATTGTTTTTTTGATGTCAATGTCATATTTGTATTCCGACCACATAGCTATCGCTAATTGCTGAACTCCAAATATATGCTCTGCAACGCTTTCTATTCTTTCCCTTTTGATATTCCAGTTTTTCCAACCTGTTCTTATAACATTTTTTAACTTGTTGCACAACACATAATAGTTTATTACGTTTCTGGCTCTATTTTCCATCTCTAGACCTCCATAAATATTTTTTTAAGATTTAAATCCTTATAATTTTTTATAGTCTACTACAGTTTGGACCTATTTGCAATAAATAATTAAGTTGATTTCAGTTTTAAACCTACGGTTTAAAAAGTAAAGAACTATAACCTTAAAATTGTTATAGCTCTAACTTTTTTATTATGCTTATAAATTTCTATCTAAGCTAGCAACATTTGCCAACTTTTTATTCTTATTTCCATTTTACTGATTTATATTTGTTCTAATCAATAATTTCAAGATTTGCAAACTTTGCCATAAGCCTTTTCATTTGGCCATTTTCAAATACTATTTCTACTTTAAGGTCATTATCTTCTGGTTCTACTTTTTGTATTGTACCTACTCCAAACTTTTTATGCTTTATTTTAATTCCTTGTTTATACTTATCTAAGTCTACATCTGTAGTTGCCACTGGCGTTCCCATATTTTTAAGGAAGTTTTCAACACTAAGCCCAAATTTGTTCTTTTTAGATCCATCAATTGAAACACTAGTTTTATTCATACTTCCTAATTTTCTTTGAGCATTGCTATATTCATTATCAAGATATCCACTAGTGGTTTTTTCTTTTCTGCTTTTAATATTTTCCTTTGAAACATCATCATATAAATGTTCTGGAATTTCCGAAATAAACCTAGATGGAATGGTATAAGATGTCGAACCATATAACATTCTTTGTTTTGCATTTGTAAGATATATGTTTTTTCTTGCTCTTGTAATCGCTACATAGCAAAGTCTTCTTTCTTCTTCTACTTCTCCATCTTCAAGCATTGAGCGTTTTGATGGAAATAGTCCATCTTCCATTCCAACTATAAATACATTATCATACTCTAATCCTTTGGCACTGTGCATTGTCATAAGTGTAACAGCTTCTTCTCCCTCATCCAGGTTATCTGTGTCTGCAACAAGTGCTATACTCTCTAAAAACTCTGTTAGCGAATTGTCTGCATTTTCTTTTTCAAACTCAGAAGCAACACCCATAAACTCATATATATTTTCTAATCTTCCTTCAGATTCTTTCGTGTTTTCTTTTACTAACATTTCTTCATAGCCCGTTACAAGAAGGATCTTTTTTATTAAATCAGTAATCCCGAGTGTGTATTTGTCTTTTATAAGTTCTTTAATCATGTCTCTAAATATAATTAAATTTCCAGCAGCTCTCATTCCGTCTAAGTTTCCTGGTTCATCTATAAATCCAAATATGCTTAAAGCTGATTCATTTGATTTTGCTGTAAGAGTGTCAACAGTAGTCTCTCCTATCCCTCTTCTAGGTTCATTAACTATTCTTTTAAATGCTATATTATCATTAGTATTGTGAATTAGCTTTAAATAGGCTATTAGATCTTTTATTTCTTTCCTAGAATAGAACTTTAACCCACCTATTAATCTGTATGGTGTACTCTCTCTCATGAAAACTTCTTCTATAGCTCTAGCTTGAGCATTGGTTCTAAATAGTACTGCAAAATCCGAATATTTCATTTTTTCATTTCTAATCATTCTATCTATTGTGTCTACAATGTATTCTCCTTCTTCATATTCATTCCTTGCAGTAAAGTATCTTATTTTATCTCCTTCACCATTGTCTGTCCATAAATTCTTATCAAGTTTAGAACTATTCTTTTTTATTATATTATTTGCTGCATCTAGTATAGTTTTTGTACTTCTATAATTTTGCTCTAGTTTAATAATCTTTGCTCCTCTAAATTGTTTTTCGAAACTCAATATATTAGATATATCTGCCCCTCTAAACCCATATATGCTTTGTGATTCATCACCAACAACACAAATTTTTCCACTAGCGGAAGCTAACATACTTATTAATATAAATTGTGCATGGTTTGTATCTTGGTATTCATCTACCAAGATATATTTAAATTTATTTTGGTAATATAATAATCTATCTGGCTTTTCCTTAAACAGTTTTACTGTAAGTATTATAATATCATCAAAATCCAAAGAATTGTTTCTTTTTGTTTCTCTTTCATATTGCTCATATACTTCTGCTATTTTACCCTTTCTATAGTCTCCCGCATTTTCTTCTTCATAATCCTTAGCTGTTTTAAGCTTGTCCTTAGCAGAACTTATTTCATAACATATACTATTAACTGGAATCTGCTTATCATCAATATCTAATCGCTTCATTATCTCCTTTACAGTTTTCTGTTTATCAATCTCATCCATTATATTAAATTCTCTTGTATATCCTAATGCTTCTATCTCTCTTTTTAATATTCTTACACATATAGAGTGAAATGTTCCAAGCCATACTTCATTTGAACTTTCTGGAAGTAACTCCCCTACTCTTTCCTTCATTTCTTTGGCTGCTTTATTTGTAAATGTAATCGCTAATATTTCCCATGGTTTAACAATCTCTTTTTCTATTAGATATGCTATTTTATATGTTAAAACTCTTGTTTTTCCACTTCCTGCTCCTGCTAATATTAACATCGCCCCATCAGTATATGATGTTGCCTCTTTTTGCACCTCGTTAAGTCCCTCTAGTATTTTACTCATTTATATTTTCTCCTCTTTCTAAACTTTTTTATTTATTACTCTAATGTAATTACTCCTCCGTAATCAATTATTTCTTGTTTTTCAAAATATTTTATTTTCTTTCCTCTATCTTCGATAAATTTAATTATTTTTTCTTTATTAAATAAGTTTTCTATGTCTCCAAATATAACTACTGTATCTCCAAACGTTGCCATTGCTCCGCCTATAAATCCTTGCATATCTGAATATTCAAAAAACATGCTATTTTGTTTTTCCACCTTTGAATTAGTTCTTTTTAATAGTTTTATATCCTGCTCAACAACAAATAACACTTCCATATCTGCATCAATTAATGCTTTGGCTATATTGATATCAGATGTTATGCAAGACCCTTCATCTATCATCGCTACAGAACATTTAGTATATCCCTGATTTACTTCTATACATTCATATCCACATCTTTCTAATATTTGCTTTACTTTTTTATCTGTGTTTTTAAAATTATGAAAAGCCTTTTTACCTATTGTAAACACATTGTATGGTATATCTCCAGGATATGTGTTTGTTAGTTTACTATCACCTTCAATTGTATTTGAATCTTCCATTTGGTTAATGTAATTTCCGTGGTGCATATACAAGTATATCATCAATCTTTGTATATAATATATCGACATGTGCTGCAATCTCATCATATACAGAAGGATTATATCTTGTTTCTATAAGTTCATACCCTAATGATTCTATATATTCTTTTTCATTATTTCTCATCCTAAAATCTATAATACATTTTTTCATATTTTCCCTCTTTTGTTTCTTCTTAATATTTTTAAAGTTCTATCTCTTTTATAAGTTTTAAAGCCATCTCTTTATGTATGTTTTTTATAATACTATTCTTCTCTTTTTTTAGCATTGATGGTATTTTTTTCTTTAATGCCTTTAAAAGCTCATTTATAGTATACAATTTGTATTTTTCAACAGTTTCATCTTCAGCTAACAGTATTTCTATTAAACTAATTAAAAATTCATCATAAGTGTTATGTTTTTTAATCTTAAGTTTCTTATAAATACTTGGAATTATTTCTTCAAATAACACTTTTCTAGCTTCTTTATTTTTAAAGTCTTTTATATTTTTTGATGCTATTTTTTCTATTTGTCTATCTTTTAAGTTTGAAAGAATTTCAAATCCCCTGAGATCTATAGGGTCAACAATGTAATATGTTTCTCCTATTAATCCCTTTATTTGTTTTAATGCATCATAATATCCCATTTTAATATTGTTATTTATTTGTTCTTTATCAACAAATAGTATACTACCCAAATCATTACTCGGAGAAATTACTATTGATTTCGCATCCTTTGGGTACTTAACTTTTCTTATAATTCCTATTCCTTTAGTTCTTATTTCAATTATGTTTTTATACCCTTTAGATAATAACATATTAACAGGACAGTTGTTATAAAAGCCACCATCTATAAATGTTTTTTCATCTATCTTTTCACTTTTAAACACGGGGAGGTATGAGCTTGCCATTATATATGAAGTCACTTTACCTTCTGGTATATCCTCTTTATATAGTTCTAAAGGTGTTTTATCTGTTAATGATACTGTTACTAGTCCATATTCAATATCTGAATTTCTAAGTTTTTCTTCATTTACATATGTATTTATAAATTCTCTATACTTAGTTGTATCAATCCCTTTATTAAGCGTTATACTTTTAATATAACCTGCTAAGTTTTTAATAAGATCTGTATCTAATCTTTTGCTAACCAGTTTTTCTAAATCTTCTTTGTTTATATCAAATAAATCCATAGATGTTGAGTTAAGCCAAAGTTTATACAACTTATCAAAATCACCTTGTGCTACAACCGCAGCATTAAAAGAGCCGATAGATGTACCAACTACAGCTCCGATTTTATATCCATTTTCGAATAAAGCTTTTAAAGCACCAACATGATATGCGCCTTTGGCTCCTCCACCTTCTAAAGCTATTCCATACATTAAAATCATCTCCTAAACAGATTTGTTTCATTATATCATGAAACATTTTAGTATAAAAGATTATCTTAATTATATTTAAAAATATCTTCCACAGTTTTGATAATCATTAACATCTATAATTTTTATTTCATTTTACTAATATACTTTTTGTTTTTCTAATTTTATCTCCCTTTTCTTCATCTGTTTTGTTATAAATATTATGCCTTGCTTAAAATATCTCTCTGAGTATGACAAACCATTAACCTTGTTTTAAAATTCTTAAGTACAGTTTTAAAAAAGCTAAGCATATTTACATGCTTAGCTTAAAAACGAGAAGAATATTTATATAGATATAGAGTTTATTTAAATTTCAATTAATATTTCCATGAAACTGCAGATACATTTACTCTTGGTGCACCACTAGTATATACACTAGGACTTGGGATAAAGTGTAATCTATAATTTGCACCAGGGATTATTATAATATCTCTAAACCATTGTGTAGAACTCGTACCTGTTGGTATTTTAATTGATTTTATTAATGTTCTTCCTGCTATAGATGGAGATGTTTCTCTATATAACTTAATAGTCATATAATTTACTGTAGATGATACTCCAACAGATATATAGGATGTAAGCCGATTTCCAGTAAAAGAAAACAACCCGCTATAACATTCATAGGGTATATTCCCACTATAAAGATAGCTTTCTTGTGAAGCTACACTTACTGCATTATTAGTTATAATTTCAACTTTCTCATCATCGCAAAAAGATACAGCAGACACCGAAGCTAGTAAATTTCCCATTATAACACTAATAGCAATCACTAACATTATAAATTTACAAATACTTTTTTTCATTTAAAGACCTCCAAAAATTATTTTTAACTCTTCTCATTTTTTACATATATATTATTATATATATCAGAAAAACATTTATTTGTAATAATATTAATATTCCAATGTAAAATCAAATTAAACGACTCTTTTTTACAATATTCAACAAAAATAGAGAATAACCTTTGAATATTATTTCTTTTATACACTAGAATGCCAGAGTAGTTACAAAATTGTTACATAAATATTATGTTTTTTGTTTTTGCTAAGTATTTATTTAATAACATTGAAATATATAATAATTTGATATATAAATATTCCATATAATGGAATTTATAATTTTCGTTTATTTTAGGAGGTTAACATGAATAAAAAGATTATACTTTTTTTATTAATTATTATACTTGTACTTACGATATTATTAATTATACAAATTAAAAATGTTTATGCTGAAGATATTATTATAAGAGTTATATCTGAGTACTCTAAAAGACATTATAGCGTAGAAGAAACAAATAATCATGTTACATATACAATTTATAATAGTGTAGGAGAAGATCCTGTAAAAATCGTTTTTACATATAAATTGATTGATAATAAAGTTTCTGAAATAACTCTTGACGCACATCACCAAAATTATTCATCTGCCAAAGAGAAAATGAAGCAAAAAGAAGATGGTTCATTTTCTTCTAGAACTATAAATGGTACTGTAGTATCATATCATGTAACAAAACGAGAAAATGATGAAACATTTGGTTTAGATAAAGATGCACTTATAAAAAGAATAGTTGAAGTTGATAATAGAAACTATACTAGACTCTACTTTTAAAACTATTTATTAAAAACAAACATAATAGATCCAAGAGTTTTAAAAACTTTTAGATCTATTTTATATTATAATATATTTATTATTTCTCATTATAATTATAATCTTTCCATCAACTTTCTATGCACTTATTTTCTTTTGCTTTTCTATCCTTTTTCTTGTTTTTCTTATAACCGCTAGTATAAGTATTGTTATCATAGATGTCATTGTTATTGTTAGTGCAGTTATAAATGGTATCCAGAAAACCTTATTAGTTTGAATAGCAAATAGAATTGTTAAAGGTAAGGAGATTAAAAATGTATAATTTAAAATGTTACTCCTAAGTTTTCTTTTTTGTTTTTTATTATTTTTTTTACTAATCTTTTTTTTATTCATATCTTATCCTCCTTACGCCCTTATTCCTTTTCTACAAACCCCTGCGTATTCGCAGTACTCACAGGGCATCTTACCATTTTGTTTCTTAGGACTTATTCTAACATTTCCTTCTGTAAGTTCATTTCCTATGTCTTTTAATATTTGTTTTATTTTTTTACACTCTTCTTCAAATTTTTCTTTATCAATTACTTTATCTTCATTGCTTATATTTCTACTATTTATGTCTATAAATGATTTTCCTGTATCTTTATAATTTCTATCCATTGCTTCTATAACTTTTAAATCACTAATATATATTCCTTTTAATTTTAATGTTTTCATTATTTCTCTTTTAATCTTTACTTCGTCTTGCTCATATTCATCTAATTTTTTTAAATTTCCTGTAAGTGTAAAGTAATTTAATGCTGCAGGAATTACTTCTTTATCTTTTGAAACAACTTTTTTATTTTCTATTATTGTACTCATATATGTCATTAATTGTAATGATACTCCTTCTTTAATATCATCTAAGTTTAAAGATTTATTAGAAGACTTATAGTCAATTATTCTTAGATACATTTTATCTTCTATCACTGCTGCATCTAACCTATCTATCTTTCCTATTAAATGCATCTTTTTCCCTTTATCTAATATTATTTCAATAGGTGCATATATTCCATCCTCTTTAAATTCTATTTCGTATCCTAAAGGTTTAAAGTTACTCTGATTAAAGCTCCTTGCTATAATTAAAACAATTTTAAACATTCTGTTTTTTAATTTCCTTTTTAAAAATAAATATCTATTTGTATCTTTATGTTTTTTATAACCCTTTTCAAATACATTTTCTATTATTTCATTTATTTTGTTTCTTGCCTTTTCTTTAATAGGTTCTTCATTTATTATTTGTTGCCATGCTATATCACGTTCTAACAACCATTTTGAAAAGCCTTCCAATATATCATGCATTAATGTTCCCATATCCATTATAGAAAGTTTATATGTCACTCTAGGCTTTACTCCTAATATATAATTTGTATAATATGAAAAAGGACATCTTTTAAACATTTCTAATCTTGAAACACTACTTTTTATATTATCTCCATATAACTTTTCTAATGTTTCTTGCTTTAAGTTTTCATCAGTTCTTACATAATTTAATATTTTAGAATATGTTTTATTATCTTCATTATTTAAATAGTAGTCATACAATTCTTTCATTTTTATTAGTTCTGAATCTGTAATATTATTTGATATATCTATATTTTCAAGTAAATTCCTAAAGGCTATTTTATTTGTAAGTTCTACTCCATCTAGTTTTTTAAACTTTCTTTCAGTATTGTTTTCTACTGTTTCACCTTCTAGTTTTTTACCACTTATTATCCTTATTTCATTTATAAGTATACTTGGTCTAAGTGGTTCTCCCGTAATCTTAGAAGCTGGTACTGTAATAATTAAGTTTTCTTTTGCTTTTGAAATTGCAAAATATATATTAAACAACTCCATATTCATTCTAGATAAGCTTGTTTCTTTAATATCCAGTCCAGATTTTTTTAGTTTTTCTATTTCATTATCCGTTAAAATTGCATCTTCAATAATATTTCCTGGCAATCCATTTTCATAAGCTCCTATTATATATATTGTTTTCTTTTGTGTTATTCTTGTTTTATTAATATCACATATAAGTATTTCATCTTGCATCATAGGTATAGTGGATATATCTAAGTCACTAATTGAAAATTCAAATAATTCTATAAATGTTTTTAAATCAATATTTTCACTGTTTAAAACAGAAACAATGTTATCCAATGAATCATATACTTTTTCTATAGTTTGTTTTCTTATACTCGCTATTTTTTCTGTTTCTTCTTTAACAGTTAATATTTCTTCTGTATATCTAGTTATAACATCATTTTCTAATAAATGATTATATATAGTCTGTACTAGCGCTTTCGCATTTGTCATCTTCTTTATGCTTTCGCTAAAGATGCTTATACTTTCAACTATACTTTCTCTTATTCTATTCAAACGTTTTAAATCATAGTTCATTAAATTCCATTGTTCTTCTTTATTGTTTTTCTTAAATTCCCTTTCAAAATTATACCCTTTTATTCCAAACTCAATAATATAGTTTTCTATATAATTTATATCTTGCATAGATATTCTTGTTAATCCAGTTTTCAATAATCTAATTATAGCTTGTACCGTTATTCCCTGCTCTGCCATTTTAAGTATTAATAAAATATATGTCACGAAACTTATACTACTAACTTCAGATTTATTATCAAAATGAAAGGGTATATTGTGCTTCCTAAAAACTCTTTGCACTATTGGTTCATATGATACAAAATCATTTGTATAAATAGCGTAATCTTGCCACCTGTGCCCCTTGCCGTTCTCTTATTTCCATTAGTATATTTTTTGCTATATTTGTAATTTCTTCTTCTGTATTAGAATATATATTTAGATTAACTGAATCATACGACATTATATTATTATTATTGTTATGTTCATTAAATATTTGATTTGTTAAACTGACCAATTCTTTTGATTTATCTATCTTTATATTTGGTGTAATAACTTTAAGATTTATTTTTAAATCGTTTGCTATTTGTTTAATGTCTTCATATGTTTTATATGATACTTCAAATATCCCATCCTTTAATTCTTCATTTATATTATTTGGAATGGTTAAAGACACCGATATCCTAGTTCCTTGTAGCAAAAGTGTTTTTATTAAATTCAGTTCTTTTTTGTTAAAGTTATTGTATCCATGAAAAAACATTTCCACATCATCTAATTGTATTTTTTTATCCAATAATAATTCATAAAACACTTGTAAAACATCTAAATTATCAATATGATTTTCTTTTATTTTATTCATTATTTTATCATTAAGTTTTATAATTTCTTCTAATTTCTTTTTACTAAGTGGTTCTAAACCTTCTACTTTATTTATATCCTCTAATGTGATTTCTTGCCTTTTTATATGTTCACCATAAGAAATAAGCATATCGATAAAAGAAGGTGTATTAGCAACTTTAGAAAAAATTTCTAAATCACTTTTATTTTCCGCAACTATTTTTTTTACATATAATCTTTTTGCATTTTCAGTTAAATATTCTTTATTAAAGGCATGTCCTATTTTCTGAAGTTCTTTAGTTACAAATCTTGAAATGGTTGTTATTTCTATATTTGATATGTAATCTTTATTTGTTTTGTTAAAATATTCTTCTTCCGCAATCATTCTTGCTTGAGAAGGCACGAAAACAATTGCCTTTTTAGAACTTTTAGTAACCTCTAAGGCTTTGTTATATATGTATTTACTTTTATCAATTTGTTCGTCACCTGTCACACATATAAATTCCATAAACGCTCCCTCTTAATTATTTAAATATTTTTTACTTCCTACTGTTGAACCTCATCTTTAAACATAGTTAATTCTTCATCCTCTGTACTTATTTCAGAAAACGACGGTAATTCTTCTATGTTTTTTATTCCCATGCATTTTAAAAACTCTTCTGTAACACTAAATATTGCTGGTCTTCCCGGTAAACTTAATCTTCCTACTTCTTCTACTAATCCATACTCTAAAAGCCTTGAGACTTGAGAATCACTATTTACTCCTCTTATTTTTTCTATTTCACTTTTAGTTATTTTAGGATTATACGCTATTATGCTTAGTACTTCCATACAAGTATTCGAAAGATTTTGTTTCTTAGAATTAATAACAAAAGCATTTACATATTCATAACTCTCTTTGTTTGATACCATTTGATAAGCATCATTTAATTCTAGTATAACTATACCTTTATTATCCGAATATTCTTGTTGCAATTCTTTTAGTAGCTTTTCAACTTCTTCATACTTTACATTTAGTGTTTCTGCTATTTCTTTTATTTTTACACTTCTTCCTATAGCAAACAATATTGCTTCTATTCCATTTTTTAATTCTTTCATTGTTTCAACCTTTGCTTTCCTCGTACATATTATATCAAAGTAATTTAAAAAATTCTACTTTAACTATTATAGTTTTTTACACTCCCCTAAAAAAGTGTCCATTAGTATAGTGTCTTTTTTCTTCTTTATTTGTAACTATTTTATATTTAGTACTTTGTTTATTTAATATTTTCAAAGTATTCTCTATTATTTTTTCTCTTTCTGCTTTTGATTCATCAAGTATGTAGAGCCTTAAATAATCGACTTTACTATTTAATTTTATCATTGCTTCTTCAGAGTATAGTTTAGTAGAATTTAATATCCTCACTGTACAATTTAAATTATCAAAAATCATTGGAAATTCCATATCAAGTTTATCTTTAAGATTATATTTTCCACCCTTGCATGAAAGGCAAGCTTTTATTCCTTTTTGCGCACCTACAGGACAAAACTCACTAAACATTACTGGAACATTTCCATATACGACAACTTCATCTTTCAGATCATTTGATTCCAAATTTAGAATTTGTTCTAGTGTTAGTTCTTGAGAATAAGTTATCCCCCTTACATTTTTATCTTCAAAATACTTTTTAGTTTCACTATTAAAAATATTTAATCCTTGGTCTACCCATATATCAACATTTATATTTTTTAATAGTTCCAAATGTTCTATATTAGAAACCAATACTTTTTTATGCTTTTCTAGAATATTCTTGTTTTCCAAAATGTTTTCTAGAACTCTTCCTTTAGTTATAGTTTCTAAGTATATGCATATTTCTTTATTATTGAATTTCCTTTCTATTTCTGATTCATACTTTATAGCATCATTTAATGATATATATATTCTACTTACTCTTTCAAATCCATCCAAATTATCTAATTCTTTTATACTATAAATATATGCTGATATCTTGGTATCTTTATTTGATAGCTCCGCTAATATTGGCAAATAGTCTTGTTTTTTTTGCATATTTAAACTTGTTTCTTCTTTTCTTTTAAAAGTATTAATTATTTCTTTTTCTAATTTATTCATTACTTCTCTTCTAAGCTCATTAATTTTAGACATTTGAATCATCAAACTTTCTTCTAGTTCTATATCATATTCTACTATTTCAAATGGCGTATCACCTGTTTTATTAAATTGGTTAATTATATCTTGTTTATTTAAAAATCTTTTTTCTCCCTTTTCACAATTATAATTTCCAATATGCTTTACTGTTATCTCTTTATTAAATATATTGGTTTTTAATTCTATTATTGGAGTTTGTCCTATTTTAAAAACTAACCTTGCATTTACTTTTTGCTTTCTTTGTTCCTTATTTTCAAATGTTGTCTTTAAAGTTTTGTTTAACTCTTTACTACTGATCCTGTATACTTTTTGTCCCTTGATAATGTTTCCTTTTATATCTCCTACTGTAACTATATTTCCTTTTTTTGCATTATTTACTCTTTGCCCATTTTCTCTTATAAACGAAATTATTCCTCCTGGCAGCCCATTTCCTACAACTTCTATTCCGTCTCCTATTGCTAGATTTTTTTCTAACATTATATCTATATTTTTCTTTCTAGCGTCATACTTTATTACTTCCCCTATATAAACTCCCCAGTGTTTAGGTCTTTCGTTACACCAGAGACTTTTTAAGTCCTTGCCTTTAGTATAACCTTGAGTAAATCCAGCTCTATTAAATACTTGTAGTAAAGTTTCCATATCTTCCTTTTCTACTACGCATTCTCCGCTCTCATTATAGATGTCTATATATTTTCTGTAAATACTTGTGACTGCAGCAACATATTCAGGAGATTTCATCCTTCCTTCAATTTTAAAAGAATCAACATTTGCTTCTACTAAATCTTTAATATTTTCAATTAAACATAAGTCTTTAGTACTTAAATAATAATCTGATTTACTTTCTTTATTATCTCCATTTCTTTGTACTAATTTATATGGAAGTCTACATGGTTGTGCACATTTTCCTCTGTTTCCACTTCTTGCACCAATTTGACTACTTAATTGACACTGTCCAGAATAACACATGCATAAAGCACCATGTACAAATACTTCTATTTCTTTATCTGTATTTTCTTTTATCTCTCTAATTTCGTCAAAGGATAACTCTCTTGCCGGCACTATTCTTTCTATACTTTTTATATCATTTAAAGCTTTTATTCCTTCTTTACTGTAAATCGTTGCCTGAGTACTCATGTGTATTGGTAATCCAGGAAACAATTCATAAACTTTTTTAGCAAGACCTAAATCTTGAATTATAACTGCATCTACTCCTAGCTTATATATTCTTCCAACAAAGTCCAACACTTCTTCTATCTTCTCATCTTCTATAAGTATATTTAATGTTATATATACTTTAACGCCTCTAATATGGCAGTAGTTTATTGCTTCTTCTATTTTATCTAGTGTATCAAAATTATTAGCATAATGTCTTGCGTTAAAATTGCCTCCTCCCATATATATTGCATCTGCTCCATTTTGAACAGCAGCTATAAGTTGAAGAGTTCCTCCTACAGGACTTAGTAATTCTGGTCCTTTTATTTTATCCATATCTTCTCCGTTCTTATTTAAATTTTACTATTGCATGTATCTTTTCTTTATTTTCATCTAATAAATATATTGTGTTCTCATCTTCAACCTTTGTACATATGATTTTCTCGTTAATTTTACTCTCTAATTTATAGTGTATTTCAAAGGATTTTATGTCTTCCACTCTTTTTTCCTCTAATCCTTCAAGTGCCATATCTAAATATATTACATTGTTCATATGATTATTGGTATCAACATCTCTTCTTGCAACGATAAATTCATGTATTATATTTTCTTTCTCCTTATCAGTAAGTTTAGTATTTATTTTAGATATACTTACTTTTGATTCAAGTATAATAATTTTATTTAGATAGTCGTCTGTTATTCTTTGAATTTTCTTTGTATCTACATCCATCATAATCCACTGAGATTCAGCGATACAAATAATTTCTCCTTTTTCATCTATTATCTCAAAATTTCTATAATAATACATTTTTTCTGTTTTACTATTCCATGTTTTAATAATTATTTTTTCGTTCCATATTGGTCTTCTAATAACATTAACTTTCCATACAAGTATTACCCAAGCTTTACGAGTTGTTTTGATATTGTTAATTCCATATCCTAATATTCCGGAATGGATAGCCCCTACTTCTTGCATATATTTTAGAAAAGAAGATAATTTCATTTCATTATTACTTCCAATGTCACTTATAGTTACTTCATATTTATTTTCATATATTTTTATTTTTTCCATGGCTTATCTCCTTATTTTTATATTATTATGCTAACAATTATACCATATCTATACTATTTGTGTTATACTTATCACATAGTTTTAAATTTATTATTTTAAATATAATTATTTAGAAAGGGTTGATTTTGTGAATGAACCTTGTGGCCAATATATTGACTTACATGTTCATAGTCAATGCTCAGATGGAAAGAAAAGTGTAAAAGAAATAATTGATTTTTGTTTAAATAACAAGGTAGGAGTTATTTCTCTTGTAGAGCATTACAATTTAGGTTCTTATAAAAAAGCAAGAAAACTTGCTGGAGATAGAATAGAAATAATCCCTGGTATGGAATTCGGAACTGATATAAAACAATACGGTCTTTCTAAAAATCATGTTTGCCATATTGCAGCATATTATCCTTCTGGTAAGATAATGAGATCTGTGGTAGATAAATATGAAACAAGCCGTGATGTTTGTGTTAAGAAAACCTTACAAGAATTAAATAAAAAATATATTTTCATATCCAAATCTGATGTGATGCAAAATGCAAGAAAACCTAGTAGTATAGGTCGATTTGATATAGCTATTACTCTTGCTAAGTTAGGTTATGCCAAAGATCCTCTTTCTGCTTATGGTGAATTTTTGGATCAAGGTATGCCAGGATATGTTGAAAGAACAAAATTAAGTCCAGGAGAATTAATAAAAGAAATTCGGTTAGTTAACGGAGTACCTGCTTTAGTTCATCCTAAGAGTTTAAAATTAAGTAACAATGATTTATTTGAATTCCTTAAGCTTTTAAAATCTTATGGTTTAGAAGGATTAGAAGTTTATAACCCACATCATACAAAAGAACAAACAGAAACTTTTTTAAACATGGCCTATGAGCTATCTCTGATAACAACAGTTGGATCCGATTTTCATGGGAGAAGTGACAGTGATATTAAAATTGGCTCAGGAATAAAGCATAACCTTTGTATTAATGATTATTATATTATTGAAGAACTTAAGAAAAGACATAAAATCATATTATACGCTGCTTAGCGTATAATATGATTTTTTATTACTATGATAAAGCCCAGAACCACTTTTTAGTGCTTCTGGGCAATGCAATTTTTTATCCTTTGTATGTCATTTTAAAAATTATATTAATTTTTCTTAGGTAAGTGTGGAGAAATAAGGAGTGTGAGAAACATAAATAAGCCGAGTATCACAAGTGTTCCCTTCAAATTTACTTGAGGCATAGCAATCGCAATTATCGATCCTATTCCTATTGTCGTAAGTAAATTTACAGCTCCATTGCCCTTACCTTTTTTTGACATACTAATTACCTCCTAATTTTTTTTGGTATTTATTAATTTTTTAATACACTTATATTATAACTCATCATTGTTTTTATGTCAACCCTCCTGCGCTAATTTTTAATAAGTTAATCAATAAAACTATTTTAAACTATTTATGTAATAATAAAAAGCACCTAGGAAATTTAATTCCTAGGTGCTTTAATTTAATGTTCATCTTCTTCATAATCGTAATATGATTCTGAGTCTTCTAAGATGTTTGAGTTACAGACTAATAATAATCCATCATGAAAAAACCAAAAAAACCTCCTATTTTTATGTTTGATAATTCCATGTGGTAGACCTATTGCTAGCGATATTAATATAGCCTGTTCTCCATCAAAATGTTCAAAACCATACTCTTTTTCAACTGTAACATCATTTGGAAGAATTAAATCTTTCGGTTTTAAATAAAAGACATTGTACAATAAATTCTTAAAAACTTCTTCTTCTTCAAAAATCAAGTATTTTATTTTTTCATCTGCAAGTTTTATTTTTATATCCCAAAAATCTTCTCTTTTTATCTGTATGTTGTTTACTCTTGCCACACTATTAATCCTACTCCAAACATAGCATTTAGGAATCCCCACAATGCTTCTAATTAAATCTCGGCATTTGTTTTTTTCACTACACTTTTTAAGACTCTCTTCTAAATCATTACACATTTCCTCAATGTTGTCAGCATCCCATTCATCGTGATTGTAGACTTTTTGCCGTTTAGTTTCAGACATCATGCTCACTCCTTTTAAAATTATTATCAGGTACCAATCATTTATGCTGGTATTATACACCTTCAAATTATTATTGTCAATTACTTATGCTATATTATCAATACATTCTGTAAACTGGCTATTATATAGACTTGCATAAAATCCATTTTGCTTCATTAAATCATCATGTGTTCCTGTTTCTATTATACTTCCTTCATTCATGACTAATATCTTGTCAGCATTTTTAATTGTTGAAAGCCTGTGTGCTATAACAAATGATGTTTTTCCTTTCATTAATTCATCCATTGCTTTTTGTATTAATCTCTCTGTCCTTGTATCAACCGAACTCGTTGCTTCATCCAAGATTATAATAGGATTATCTGCTAAGAAAGCTCTAGCTATTGTTAAAAGTTGCTTCTGCCCCTGTGATATATTAGCTGCTTCGTCGTCAAGAATTGTATTATATCCTTGTGGCATTGTTTTAATAAAATGAGACACATGAGCCATTTTTGCTGCATTTTCTATTTGGTCATCTGTTGCCGCGTCATTACCATAGGCAATATTTTCTTTTATAGTTCCATTAAATAACCATGTATCTTGTAATACCATACCAAATAATCTCCTAAGGTAGCCTCTTTTCATATCTTTTATATCGACTCCATCAACTTTTATCTTCCCTTTTTGCACATCATAAAATCTCATTAAAAGATTAACTATTGTAGTCTTTCCTGCACCTGTAGGTCCAACTATTGCAATTTTCTCACCTGGGTTAACCTTTAAATTCATATTTTGTATAAGTGGTGACTCATCAACATATCTAAAATCTATCGACTCAATCTCAACGCATCCTTTAATTTCATTTAGTTCTTTAGGTTCTTCACTCTCTGCTATTTCTTCAGCTTCATCTAACAGTTCAAACACTCTTTCCGCAGATGCTACAGCTGATTGCATATTATTAATAATATTAGATAATTGAGCTATGGGTTGATTAAATTGTTTTGAGTACTGAATGAATGCTTGTATATCACCTATATTAAGCGAACCTGATGTTACTTTAATCGCACCCACTGCACATATAACAACATAATTAAGATTACTTCCGAAGTCAAGTATAGGTTTTATAATTCCAGTAATAAATTGTGCCTTCCAACTTACCTTATATAAATCTTGATTTATTCTTTCGAACTTTTCAATTGTTTCTTCTTCTTTTCCATACGCTTTAATTATTTGATGTCCTGTAAACATTTCTTCAACATGCCCATTTAGTTCTCCTGTTAGCTTCCATTGTTCTTCAAAATACTTCTGCGATTTTTTAGTTATAAACGCTATAAACATTATAGATATTGGAATTATTAAAACAGTAATTAAAGAAAGTATTAAATTAATTGATACCATCATAATAAGTATCCCTATAATAGTAGCTACCGAAATTATAACCTGTGTTATTGCTTGGCCTATTATTGAACTCACATTTTCAATATCGTTAGTTGTTCTACTTAACAAATCCCCTTTTGAGTTTTTATCATAATACTTAAGTGGTAGTTTACTTATTTTGTCATTTACTTCTTTTCTCATATTATATACTATTTTTTGTGAAACACCTGCCATCATATATTGTTGTACATAACTAAATATTGCACTTATAATATATAGTCCTCCAAGTATTAGCAATATTTCTCCTATATATTTATAATTTACTTCGCCTTTTCCCATAAATTTATTAATAAGTCCCGTAAATAATTCTGTAGTAGCTTTCCCAAGAATTTTAGGCCCTACAATACTAAAGATCGTACTTAGTATGGCAAATATAATTATTGTAGTTATAACAGCTTTATAATTTTTAAAATAAGTTATTAGTCTTCTTAAAGCTTTTTTTACATCTTTTGGTTTTTCATCTTTCCCTTTATTCATCGAGCCTCTTCTCATACCTGGTCCTGGAGCCATACTAACTCACCTCCTCTTCTGTAAGTTGAGAATATACAATTTCTTTATATACTTCTGAATCTTCTAATAATTCTTTATGTTTTCCTATTCCTGATATTTTGCCTTCATCTAAAACTATTATTTGATCTGCGTCCATTATAGTGCTAATTCTTTGTGCGACTATTATAATTGTTGCATTCTTTGTTTCTGATTTTAATGCTTTTCTTAAATTCTTATCGGTTTTTAAATCTAGTGCTGAAAAGCTATCATCGAATAGATATATTTTTGGTTTTCTAACTATTGCTCTTGCTATTGATAGACGTTGCTTTTGTCCTCCAGAAAAGTTGTTTCCTCCTTGTGCTACTTGTGATAATATTCCATCCTCTAATGTGTTTATAAATTCGCTAGCCTGTGCTATAGTTACTGCACTTGTTATTTCTTTATTTGTTGCATCTTTTTTACCATGCAATATGTTGTCTTTTATAGTTCCACTAAACAAAAATGCTTTTTGAGGGACATAACCAATTTCTCTTCTAAGCTCTTTTATATCATAATCTTTAATGTTTATTCCATCTATTAATATTTCTCCTGATGTAACATCGTAATATCTAGAAATTAAATTTAATATTGTAGTTTTAGAACTCCCTGTAGATCCAATTATAGCTGTTACCTTTCCTGCCATTGCTTTAAACGATATATTTGAAAGTGCTTTTTCTTGATCTTCAGAATCAGGATAACAAAAATCAACATTTTTAAATTCTATTGTTCCTTTAGCTTCTTCAACTTCTATTATTTCATCTTTATTCTTAATTGAAGGTTCTAACTCTAACACTTCTTGTATTCTATTACCTGAAGCTACAGCTCTTGGTAGCATAACAAACATAATTGTAGCCATAACAAAAGAGAATAATACTTGAAGTGCATATTGAATAAATGCCATCATGTCACCTATTTGAAGCACTCCTGCATCTATTCTTTTTGAACCAAACCACACTATAGCAATTGTTGTAAAGTTTAGTAAAATGGTCATTACAGGCATTAAAACAGCTATTATCCTATGTACTTTTATTGATATTGTTATATGTTCCATATTTGCAGTATTAAATCTTTTTTTCTCATATGTATCCTTGTCAAACGCTCTTATTACTTTTACACCAACTAATTGTTCTCTCATTATTAGATTTATTTTATCCAGCTTATTTTGTAATGCTTTAAATAATGGTGTGGCTTTTTTCATTATTATTCCAAGTACTATAAAAAGGATTGGAATTACTACTGCTAAAACCCATGATAATCCTTTATCTTTGGAAAGGGCCATGAAAATGCTTCCTATACACATAATCGGAACCATAATCATCATCCTAAGTACCATAAATGTAGCATTTTGCACTTGCGTTACATCATTTGTTGTTCTTGTTATTAATGATGGTGTTCCAAATTTATTTAAGTCTCCTTGTGAGAAGCTTGAAACTTTTGCAAACAGATTGTTTCGCACCACTGTACCATATCCAATGGAAGTTTTTGCAGATAAAAAGGTTGCAACAACTGTTACTACTGTTATTATTAGTGTAACTATAATCATTTTTATTCCTACTTTTATGATATAATCCATATCTGTTACATTTTTAGCTTCCATAACTCCTGTGTCCATCATTTGTTTTAAAAATGTTTGTTCCTGAGCTGATATATCTTTTAAATCCTTTGATTCCTTTATATTTAACATATTATCTTTCATACTATTAATTACAGCTTCTGGATTTTGTTTAAGCATATCTATTGTGATTCCTGAATCTTCAATCTTTGCGCTAAGTTCTGGTAATTCTCCATTTATTAACGCTTCTTTTAATCTTGATTCGTCCAAATTATACTCTACCTTACTAATTCCATTATTTATTAAATCTGACATCAAATTTGGCAAATATAAATTTCCCAATGTTTGAATTACTACAAGCACCGTTATTCCTATTATCATCCATTTAAATTGTTTTAAATATTTTAGTAGTTTTTTCATTTAGTTTATTGTTCCTCCCTTTTACATTTTTTATTATATTAAATAAGTTTTACATCAATTTTTTTATCTTCAAATATATTATTCACACTAAGTTACTCTATGTCATAGGTTATATATTACACTGTATCTTTTGTCAATTATATTCTATATTCTTATATAAATTTAGAAGCAAAACCCCCTCTAATGAACTATTACACTAGAGGGAATTTTATTACTTATATTATTTTTTATTAATAATTTTCTGCATTAATTTCAAAGAAAGATTTTGGATGATCACATACTGGGCATAGTTCTAGAGCTTTTACACTTACATGAATATGTCCACAATTTCTACATTTCCATATTCTTACTCCATCTCTTTCAAAAACTTGTCCTTTTTCAATATTATCAAGTAACTTTTTGTATCTTTCTTCATGTTCTTTTTCTATTTTACCCACAGCTTCAAATAAATACGCTATTCTGTTAAATCCTTCTTCTTTTGCAACTTCAGCGAACCCTGCATACATATCGGTCCATTCATAATTTTCACCTGCTGCTGCATCCTTTAAATTATCAATCGTAGATGGAATGCCATCATGCAATAATTTAAACCATATTTTAGCATGCTCTTTTTCATTTTCAGCAGTCTCTCTAAATATATCTGCCATTTGTTCATAACCATCTTTTTTTGCTTTTGATGCATAATAATTATACTTAATACTTGCTTGTGTCTCTCCTGCAAATGCTGCTAATAAATTAGCTTCTGTTTTACTTCCTTTTAAATCCATATTTTATTCCTCCTTATTTACATTTACTACATACCATATTAAATTTTAATTCATGTGATAATATCTTATATCCTTTTGATATTACATTATTATCTAATTCTTGAAAATAGTCCATAAAAACATCCTCTATTTTTCCACATTTTATACATATTGCATGATAATGATGATTAATATTTGCATCAAATCTATCCTTTTCATCATATTTTTTAAGCCTTTGTATTAATCCTTCTTTAACTAATTTATCTAGATTTCTATATACTGTTCCTAGGCTTATTCTTGGATATTCTTTTTTTAATGTTAAATATATTTCTTCAGCAGTTGGATGTTCTTTTCTAATCTTTATGCAATTTAATATGTTTTCTTTTTGACGAGAATAGTCCATTTTAGTACTCCTCTCCTAGAAATGTAGTAATGATTACTACTTTTCTAGTATATATCAAAAACATATTTTTGTCAAACATTTAATTGACTTT
>CAYXLQ010000001.1:10843-51909 GCA_964465775.1 uncultured Clostridiaceae bacterium | reverse complement strand
AAAATGGTCAGCAGGGACAAGAGGAGAAAGTTATTTTGAATCAGGAGGAACAGAAATCCAAAACGACTCAATAGTAACAATAACAGAAAATGGATACTATACATTCTACGCAGAAGATAAGGTAGGAAACAAACAAGTATATACATTAAATATAGTGAATATAGACTTAACACCACCAGCAATAAAGATAGGAATAAATCCAGAAACAACAGTAGGTTTAACAGCACAGGTAACAATAGATTATGGAGATGCAGTAACGAAACAATATAAAGTAGGAACAAGTAACGCTACATGGACAAATTACACAAATACATTTACAATCTCATCATATACGATACTATCAAACAACTGGCAGAACCAAGATAAAACAGTAACAATATATGCCAAAGGAAAGGATAGTGCAGGAAATGAAACGACAGTAGAGAAGAAAGTAGTAAGTTTAGACTTAGATATGCCAAAAGCTCCAGTAATAACAGCAAATGCAGGATACCCAATACTAGCATCATATGGTATAGAGTATGATAAAACAACAACAATAGAATATGATAAAAGGACAGATATAGATAATTACTATAGTATAGATGGAGGAGCAACATGGAAAATCTATACAGGACAGTTTGAAATGGCAACAGGGACAGTAATAGCCAAGAGTGTAAAAAAAGGAACAGGATTAGAGAAAATAGTAAACAAGTCAATAGCAATGCCTACAGATGCATTAGGTATAGAAGCATATGATGGAAAAGATGATACATATGTATGTGAAACTAATAAATATATAAGAGTGGACAGTAGCATGCAAGGTAAAAATATAAGAGTATATTGGACTGCTGTAAGAAATACGGGTGGAATTTCTATGGGATTGGGATTCTTAAACGCAGATAAAGTAGAAATAAGCTCTATAAGTAAAAGAGGTTTAAATGGTGCAGTAGGAGTATTCGATGATACATATCAAATTCCTGTTGGTACAGAATGGATTCTTCACACAAATGGAGGAGTAACTAATGAAAGAATAAAATTACATGAAATACAACCGAAAATCTAAATAAAAGTAAAAAAACAAATAAGATTTAAAATAATAATAAAATATACTTGTATAATTTTTTAATATATGAGATACTATTATTGTAATTTAATTGTTAAAAAACATAGGAGGTATATATGGAAAATAAAAAGGATAAAAACAGTATAGCTATGGGTATATTAATGTTTGTATTTATATTATTTGTAGCATGCAGTTTGATAGTAGGACTTTGGTATATAATTAAAAATAAACCAGCTAATAATGATGAACAAGCAACGATTAAATACCAAATAGAAGCTAAAGTATAATTTTAAATTTTAATACTTTCTGGATAAAATCATCTGGAAAGTATTTTTTATATTGACACATACCCTATAGGGGTATATAATATCTTCAGGTGATAATAATGGATGAAAATAATATGGATTATAAAGTTAAAGTAAGAACAGAGAAAGAGAAAAAAGCTTATATTGCTAGGCTTAATAAAATTTCAGGACAAATAAGTGGTATAAAAAACATGATAGAACAAGACAGATATTGTGGAGATGTTCTAATACAAGTATCAGCAGCAGATAAAGCATTGAAGAGTTTTGCAAGCATAATATTAAAGAATCATTTAGAAACTTGTGTTATAAATGAAATAAAAAATGGAAACAATAAAGTGATTGATGAAGCAATGATATTGCTTAAAAGATTAATGTAAGGATAGTGAAGATATATGAGAAAAACGTTTGATATAACAGGAATGACATGTAGTAGTTGTGCTAGTAATATAGAAAGAACAACTTTAAAACTTAAAGGGGTTAAAACAGTTAATGTTAATTTATTATTGAATAAAATGACAGTTAATTATGACGAAAAAGCAATAGATGAAAATGATATAATTAGAGAGGTTGTAGGTATAGGTTTTGGAATAAAAGAAGAACAAGAATCTAACATAAGACAAAATAAAATAAAGAATGATATAAGTAAAATGAAAAGCAGAGTGATAGTATCTATGATATTCTTAATACTATTAATGTATTTTGCGATGTATCATATGTTTAATATGTGGTTTGGACTACCGATACCAGCTATAATTGATAAGTATTTTAGTGGTCTAAATAATGGAATGAGCTTAGCAATTACACAACTTATACTTCTTATACCAATAGTTATAATAAATTTTAACTATTTTACTAATGGTTTTAAATCTCTTTTTAAAAGAAATCCAAATATGAACTCCCTTGTAGCAATTGGTAGTACAGCTGCAATTATGTATGGCATTTTTGCAATATTTAAGATAGCATATGGTCTTAGGACAGGAGATATTATTGCATTAAAATATTCAGAACATTTATATTTTGAATCAGCAGCAATGATATTGTCTCTAATAACTCTTGGCAAATATTTAGAAATGAAATCTAAAGGAAGAACTAATGAAGCTATAACAAAATTAATAGAACTTGCTCCTAAAACAGTATTAGTTGAAAGAAAAAAACAAGAGATAGAAATAGCTATAGATGATATAGAAATCACAGATTTTGTAATAATAAAACCTGGGAGTAAAATTCCTGTAGATGGAATAGTAATAGAAGGAGTTGCTACAATAGATCAGTCGACAATAACACGGAGAGAGTATGCCTGTTATTAAGGAAAAAAATGATAAGGTGATTTCTGGTACTATAAACACATCAGGATATATTAAAGTGAAGATTACAAGATTACCAAAGGATTCTACTCTTTCTGAAATAATTAAGTTGGTGGGTGAAGCAAGCAATTCAAAAGCTCCTATTTCAAAATTAGCAGATAAGATTAGTTATATATTTGTACCAATAGTAATAGTTATTTCAATACTTGCTACTACTATATGGTTACTTCTAGGATATGATTTTGAATTTGCAATGTCTATAGGAATTGCAATTCTTGTAATATCTTGTCCGTGTGCTCTTGGACTTGCAACACCTGTTGCCATTATGGTTGGAATAGGTAAAGGTGCAGAAAATGGAATTCTTATTAAGACAGCAGAAAGTTTAGAAACTTTATCAAGTATAGATACTGTTGTGCTAGATAAGACTGGAACAATAACTCTTGGTAAACCAGCAGTAACAGATATAATATCTTTTAATAATTTAGAAGAAAAGGAATTGTTAAGAATAGTATATAGTTTAGAAAGCAAATCAGAACATCCACTTGCAGAAGCAATTACTACAAGAGCAAAAGAAGAAAATATAGAAATAGAAAAAGTAGATGAATTTACAACAATAGTAGGTAGGGGAATTCAAGGCAAAATTAAATCAGACAATTATATTGTTGGAAACCTTAAGTTTATGGAAGAAAAAGATGTTGATTTAAAAGAAATATTAGATAATAAAAAACATGAAGATCAAGGTAAAACTCTATTATATATAGGCAAAAACCAGAAAGTTATTGGAGTAATAGCAGTTAAGGATAGTATAAAAGAAACTAGTAAAGAAGCGGTACAGAGCTTCAAAAACAGAAACCTTAAAGTTATAATGTTAACAGGAGATAATAAGTATGCAGCAGAAGCGGTGCAAAAGGAAATTCTAATAGAAAATCTAATTAGTGAAGTAATGCCTCAAGATAAAGAAAAAGTAATATCAAAACTGCAACAGGAAGGTAATAAAGTATTAATGTGTGGCGACGGTACAAACGATAGTCCTTCTCTTGCAAAGGCAGACGTTGGGATTGCAGTTGGAACGGGGACAGATATTGCAATAGAATCAGCAGATATCGTAATAGTTAAGGATGATTTAAGAGATGTTGTTACAGCTATAGATTTAAGTAAAATAGTTATGAAGAATATAAAACAGAATTTGTTTTGGGCCTTCTTTTATAACATTATTGGAATACCTATAGCAGCTGGAATATTATACATACCATTCGGATTAAAGCTAAATCCAATGATAGGAGCTGCAGCTATGAGTATGAGTTCTATCTGTGTAGTGCTTAATGCACTTAGAATTAAGAGATTTAAAAGTAAATAAATTACTGATAAAAATAAAAAACAAATAAAACTAATTAAAAGGTTTTATTTGTTTTTGTTTTATTCTATTGACAATAAATGTTTGTTTTGCTAAAATGTTAGCATAGGCTAACAAACAAGGAGGAGAAAAATGTATTTAACAAATTCACTTGCAGAATATCTAAAAGTTATCTATATAATATCAAAAAAACAAGAAAAGGTAAGAGTAACAGATATAGCAGACATGCTTGGTTATGCAAAACCTAGTGTAAATAGAGCATTGAAAAATTTAAAAGAAATGAAATTCATAAATTCCGAACCATATAAAGATATAAAATTAACAGATAAGGGAATAAAGATCTCAAAAAAGATAATGAAAAGTCATTCTATACTAAAATTTTTCTTAACGGAACTCATAGGTATTGAAGAAGATGTTGCGGAAACAGAAGCAACGTCTATAAAAACTTATGTTTCAGAGGACACTATACTTAAATTAGAACAATATATTAACACTACTATGGAACTTGGGGATATGGAATGTAATTATGATGAAAGTAAAGAAAAATGCAGAAATTGCTTATATTATAAAATAAAACAAAAAAGGAGAGAAAGAGAAAATGTTAGAAATTAAAAATTTAAAATTTGAAAGGGATAATAAAAAAATATTAAACAACATAAACTTAAATATAGACGATAATAAGTTTATTGTAATTACTGGTCCCAATGGTTCTGGAAAGTCTACACTTGCTAAAATAATAATGGGAATAGAAAAGCAAGATAGCGGTGAGGTTATATTTGAAAACAAAGATATAACGGATTTATCAATAAATGAAAGAGCAGAAGTTGGAATTAGTTTTGCATTTCAACAACCGGTAAAATTTAAGGGAATAACAGTGTATGATATGCTTAAACTAGCTGCTTCTAAAAACATTAGTAAAGATGAAGCATGCAGTATATTATCTAGGGTAGGGCTTTGTGCATTAGAATATATTGATAGAGAAATAAACTCATCACTTTCAGGAGGAGAACTAAAAAGAATAGAAATAGCAACAGTTATTTCTAGAGAAGCAAGGCTTTCAATATTTGATGAACCAGAAGCAGGAATAGATTTATGGAGCTTTAATAACCTGATTAAAGAATTTAAAAAAATGAGAAAAGAAATAAAAGGAACAACGATAATTATATCGCATCAAGAAAGAATACTGGAAATTGCTGACGAAGTTATACTTCTTAAAGATGGAAAAATTAATAAAATAGGTAAAAAAGAAGATATTGTAGGATGTGTTTTTGAGAACAATTGTACATTAAAAGTAGGTGATAAAAATGAATAATACAGATATTAAATTATTAAAAGAGATAGCAGGTATAAATGGAAAAATAAAGGGAGCATATAACATTAGAAGAAATGGAAAGGGCATAGAAAGACAAGTTACTGATAATATTAATATAGTAACTAAAAAGGATAAACCTGGGATTGATATTTATGTGAAAGAAGATACTCAAAATGAAACAGTATATATACCTGTAATAATTACAAGTGGAGGAATTGATGATACGGTATATAATGACTTTTATATTGGTAAAAACGCAAAAGTAACAATAATAGCTGGTTGTGGAATTCAAAATGACGTTGATGAGAGAGCAAGACATGAAGGGATTCATACCTTTTATTTAGAAGAAGGCTCACAAACAAAGTATGTTGAAAAACATTATGGGACAGGAGAAGGAACAGGAGACAAAGTATTGAATCCAATTACTGAAATATACTCGAAAAAAGGAAGTAACATGGAAATTGAAACTGTTCAAATAAAAGGAGTAGATTCAAGTATTAGAGAAACAAAAGCTGTTTTAGAAGACGACACAATGCTTAGTATTTCTGAAAAAATAATGACACATGGAAAACAATATGCAAAAACCATTTTTGATGTTGAGCTAAATGGAAAGAATGCAAGAACACATGTTGTTTCAAGAGCAGTGGCAGTAGAAGATTCTATACAAGAATTTGAATCAAGAGTAGAAGGAAACAATCTAAGTTATGGACATGTGGAATGCGATGCAATTATAAAAGATAGCGGTAAGGTTACAGCAGTTCCTGCAATTATTGCGAATAATGTAGAAGCAAACTTAATTCATGAAGCTACAATTGGTAAAATAGCAGGAGAGCAACTTTTAAAACTTATGACATTAGGGTTAAACGAAAAAAAAGCAGAAGAACAAATAATCGCAGGTTTTCTGAAGTAACTTAAAAACAATATACTTTTACATAAAAGTGTAGTATAATGCATGTATATGAGAGATTTGTACATATCTGACTAGATATGAAAAAATAACTAGGAGGAAATAATTATGTGTAAAATCAAAAGAAAAAAAAGGAAATTTAAAACAATCTTAATACTAACTCTCATAGTACTAGTGTTTATATCAAGTGGAAACTTTTTAAATTCAAAACTTAAAGAAGTTTCAGACATTCAGCAAAGCCAAGCATCGGTTAATGATGAACGGTTAAAAGAAAGAATTTATGAAACAAAAGTACAGAATGCAAAAAGAGTAATTAAAGAATTAAAGGAAGAAACAGAAATAATTTTATTAGAGGAAAAAGGAGAAATGATCCTTGCCCATAATAAAAGACAAGGCAAAGACAACTTGGATTGGCTTATAGGTTCTAGTATAGCTATAAATGTGGGATATAATTCTATTTTTTCAATTAAAACAGATTTGTTATCTTTTTACCTTGATCAAGATGGAGTATTAAACGTAGAATATGAACTAAGAGATATTAAACTAAAAAGCATTGAAAACCAAGAGATAACACCAATTGATTCAAGGGGAATATTTGGGGAAAGGTATATGCCATCAGAGGTAGCGGCACTTGTTTTAATTAGTAATGATAGAATTAGAACAGAATTAGAGCAAGATTACAATATTAAGAAAAGATCTGAAGCTACTTTAAATAGTTATTTAAATGAGCTATTTTCAATTTACAACATAGAAGTAAAAATCACTTGCAAAGAATGATGCAAGAGTAGCCCTATAGGATATATTCCTATAGGGCTTTTATTAAGTTATAAAAAGAACGATAGGAAAACTTAATTCCTATCGTTTTATGTAATTATACCGCTATTGATGAACTAAGCCAAAAATTTTCAATTTTTGAAAGAGTTTCATCTGAATTTATATGCCTAAATTCTAATGGTAAATTAAGAATGTTGTTTTTTATTACGTTATCGTCAATTAACTTAGCGTAAGGTGTGTTTTCAGAAAGGATATCCATGAGTTCTTTCCATGCGTCTGTTTCTTCATATGATAGATGTTCGATATCACCATCAACCATTAGAGGAATGTACCGTAAAGCAAGGCTTAATCTTTTTTTGTCATCAGAAAGTTCATATTTAATGATAAGCTTTCCAATAATCTCTAACTCAGAGATTGTGTTTAAAACTGCTTCTTTTTCTCCTCCTTGGAAAGTTGGACTAGAAACAAATTTAGAATTTTCTATAAATGTTTTAAACATACTTTTCCCCTCCTATAAAATTTTTTATTGGATGTATAATATTTTAGCTAGATTATATCACGTGTTTAATTTTATGTCAACATGAAAATGATTTCAATCTATTGCAATAATTACTATGTATATGATATAATCTGAAAATTAAAGGACAAAATGGAGGTATTATAATGTCAGAATTAATTACAGGTCAAAAAAGGACTGCGAGATGTGGAGAGCTAAATGATAATTATGTAGGAAAACAAGTAACTGTTATGGGATGGGTAGCAGTTAGAAGAGATATGGGGAGCATTATATTTGTTGATTTAAGAGATCGCTCTCGGAATAGTGCAAATAGTTATAGACAGTAAAGATGTAGGAAAAGATTTTGAAAAAGCAAGTCGTATAAAAAGCGAATATGTTCTTTCAATTGAGGGAGAAGTAGTAAAAAGAGCAGAATCTACAGTTAACTTAAAAATTGCTACTGGAAATATTGAAATAAAAGCAAAATCTATTAGAATTTTATCAGAGTCAGAAACTTTACCTTTCAATATAGAACAAGATTCTAATGTTGCAGAACAAATAAGAATGAAATATAGATATTTAGACTTAAGAAGAAAAGACATGCAAAATAACTTAATTATGAAGAGTAAAATATGTAATGTAACTAGGGACTTTTTTAATAAAGAAGCTTTCTTAGAAATAGAAACTCCTATACTTACAAAAAGTACTCCAGAAGGTGCTAGAGACTATTTAGTTCCAAGTAGAGTAAATGAAGGCAAGTTTTATGCTCTTCCTCAATCACCTCAACTATTTAAACAATTATTAATGTTATCTGGTTATGATAGATACATTCAAATAGCAAGATGTTTTAGAGATGAAGATTTAAGAGCTGATAGACAACCAGAATTTACACAAATAGATATGGAACTTTCATTTATTGATGAAGAAGGCATTATGGAAATACAAGAAAGATACATGAAAAGATTATTTAAAGAAGTTGTAAATGCAGATATAAGCATACCATTTAATAGAATTACATATAAGGAAGCTATGGAACGTTTTGGGTCTGATGCTCCTGACTTAAGATTTGGGATGGAACTTAAAGACTTATCTGATATTTTTTCAGGATGTGAATTTAAAGTTTTTGCAGATACAATAGCAAAGGGTGGAAGTGTAAGAGCTATAACTGTTCCAGGAGCAGCAGGATATACTAGAAAACAAATAGATGAATTGATTGAATTTGTTAAAATATACAAAGCTAAAGGACTAGCTTCATTTGCCGTTGAAAATGGTGAATATAAATCAAACATATTGAGATTTATGAATGAAGAACAAATAAATCAAGTAGTAAAAAGAACAGAAGTAAAAGAAGGGGATTTAGTTCTTTTTGTCGCAGATAAAAATGATGTAGTATTTGCATCTCTTGGAGCATTAAGATGTGAAATGGCAAAAAGACTAGATTTAATAAACAAAAATGAATATAACTTTACTTGGGTTGTTGACTTCCCAATGTTTGAGTATGATGAACAAGATAAAAGATATTATGCAGTACATCATCCGTTCACAGCACCAAAAGATGAAGATATTCAATTTTTAGATACAGATCCATCAAAAGTAAGAGCAAAAGCATATGATGTCGTATTGAATGGAACAGAAGTTGGAGGGGGAAGTATAAGAATACATTCTAGAGAACTTCAAAAGAAGGTGTTTGGAATACTTGGTTTTACAGATGAAGAAGCAGAGGATAGATTTGGATTCCTACTTAATGCATTCAAATATGGAGTTCCACCACATGGAGGACTAGCATATGGGTTAGATCGTCTAGTAATGTTAATTCTTGGATTAGAATCAATCAGAGACACAATAGCTTTCCCTAAAGATAAAAACGCATCATGTCAGATGACTGACGCTCCAAGTATAGTTGAAGATAATCAATTAAAAGAATTACATATTAAATTAGATAAAAAAGATGATAAATAATATTAATACATGATATATAAAAGGAAGGAAGTATATAATGAAAATTACAGTTCTTGGAACAGGCGCTCTAGGTATTGCAATGGCTAAAGTTCTATTTAACAATGGTCAAAAAAATATTTGCATGTGGACTAAATTTGAAGAAGAAAAGGAATTGATAGAAAAGGAAAGAGAAAATTCTAAATTACTTAAAGGAGTAAAAATACCACAAGAAATCAAAATAACTAATGATATAGAAGAAGCTCTTAAAGAAAGTGAATTAATTATTAATTGCTTACCATTTGTTGCTATAAATAGTACAGCTCAGTTGTTAAAACCTTATTATAAAGAACAATTAATTTGTAGTACTACAAAAGGCATAGACATGGAAACATTCAAAACTACAACTGAAATACTCGAAGAAGTATTGAATACTAATAAAGTATGTGCTCTTTCTGGACCATCTTTTGCAATAGAAATTGCAAATAATGAAACTATATATTTTATACTTGCGGGAAATAATAATGAAGCATCGGAAGAAATATATAAAACTATAAAAAACGATAATTTTATTATTGAGCTTTCTAACGATCCTGTAGGTGTACAAATTTGTGGTGCAGTTAAAAATGCAGTTGCTATTGGATCAGGAATGCTACATGGAATGAAATCAGCAGACTCTACAAAAGCAGCATATCTTGCAAGAGGCATTAATGATATTATGAAAGTTATTAAAAGTCTTGGCGGTAAAGAAGAAACAATGCATACATATGCGGGTATAGGAGATTTAATACTTACATGTATGAGTGAGAAAAGCAGAAATTTTTCTTGTGGCAAGCTTATAGGTCAAGGTTATACGTTAAGTGAATCTGTAGAAAAGCTTGATGGCAAAACAGTAGAGGGAATAAAGGTAATAGAATCATTAAACAGGTATATTAAAGAAAAAGATATAACTTTAGATACAGTTCCAAAATTATATAATATTATATTTAATGGAGAAAAATTAGATATAATAAAAAAGATATAAAAAGTAAATGTAAAATGTTGTAAAATGCGGTAGAGTTATAAATGAATAAAGTGTGTTAAACAGAAGACGAAATTAAAGAAGTATATATATAATTATAGGGTATACAAACAATTTTAGTCTGACTAACTTTATGGAGGTAAATATATGAAAATGAACAAAGGAATATCTCTAATAGTATTAGTAATAACAATTATAGTAATGATAATACTTGCAGGATCAATAATATTAGCACTAAATAGCAATAGGATTATAACTAAATCTAAAGAGGCAACTAATAAAGTAAATATTTCAAGCTTAACTGAGGCTATTAATTTGGCAAGGGCGGAATATGAGTTAACAGATAAAAAAGTTACGGTTAAAGAGCATGTACAACAATATTTAAATGATAATAGTTTAAAAATAATGGAAGGTTATGATATATCAGAAAAAGGTGACCTGGTAAGAAATAATTGGAAAGGTGATATTGATACATCATGGTATAATGCTGCAAATAATGAATTTAATATATCTAATCCGAAAGAATTGGCAGGACTTGCTGAACTTGTGAATGCAGGTAATGATTTTAGTGGGAAAACAATAATTTTAACAGACGATATGCATCTAAGTAGTGGAATTAACTGGCTACCAATAGGAAATTTTTCAAATCCATTTAGTGGGATATTCAATGGTAATGGACATGATATATCAGGAATATATATAAAAAGGGAATCAAGTTACCAAGGGTTGTTTGGTCATATAAAAAGTAGTCAAATATCAGATGTTGTACTAAAAGAAGGTTACGTAGAAGGACTAGATAATGTTGGGGCATTGGTTGGTTATGTGTCAGGAGAAGGGAATGTAATAAAGAATTGTTCTAACTTAAATACTACTATAGATTCACTGGGATGTCACATTGGCGGTCTTGTAGGTCATGTATTTGAAAATAGTGTTTCAATATTAGAAAATTTATACAATACAGGAAATGTTAGTGGCGGATATGAAGGTACAGGTGGGATTGCTGGACGTTTAGAGAAGAATAGTAAATTAAGTAAATCATATAATATAGGAAATATAAAAATGAAGGGAAAGAATCAATCTCGAATATATGCTGGAGGGGTTGTTGGTGTAAATAGAGGAACCACAGAATACTCATACAATTTAGGTAGGATAGAAAATTATGGAACAGGTCACTTTGTATATTCAGGAGGAATAGCAGGTCAAAATGGTGGAGGAATTATACAATATTGCTATAATAATGGAATAGTAACGAATAATGGAACATCAACTACTGGCGGTGGATATAATACCGGTGGGATATCAGGAAATAATACCGGTAACACAGGTGTTATTGCTAATTGCTATAACACTGCTATAGTTAGAGCTGATGGAAAAATAGTAGGTAGTTCTACACATGTTGGTGGAATAACTGGATGGAATGGTGTGGGATGCTCAGTATCAAACTCATATAACCTTGGAAAAATATTAAATAATGCAGAAGGAACAATTAGGTATACAGGTGAAATATTAGGATTCGGTGATAGTGTTGGAATTACAAATAATTATTATAAGGAAACACATGAAAACGCAGGAGGAATAACAGGTGAAGATATTACAGGTAAGGCTGAGAAAAAAACCGAAGAATTTATGAAAACCAATGCTTTTGTTATGCTATTGAATTCTGGAACTGATAAATGGCAAATTAATTCAAATAAAAATAATGGTTTTCCAGTATTTAATTAAAAGGATTTATGATATATACATTAAAAAACTAAGAAATATTATAAAGTGAATATTTTTTAGTTTTTTAATGCACAATGTAAATGTTAACATAAAATGTTTTAATTAGTAGTAATACTATTTACCTTTATTTCTAATACATGTTCACAACAAGTACCACAACAAGGTAAACAAATTTTTGTTACGACACCGGTATATGCAAATCTAACAATATAAAAGTAACCTTTTTGTATTATTACTAAAACTCTATTGTCACCACTTGGTATTATATGTACAGAATAACAATTTTGTAGTGGTATAAGATTATCGGGGTCACTTATCTGAACTGTACTCTCATTTATAGAACGACAGCATTTAGTACAACATACATCTCTAATTGTTATATCAATATTAAAATTATTCATAAAATCACCCCAAAATATTAGACTAAAGAGTTATTATCATTGCAGATACATGAAATATTGCAAGGCCTTTTTTGAGACAATACTGTTACTCTATAACTTCCTCCATCTATTGGTAAATCGAAAATTCCAACACCAGGATTAGTTATAGAAAAGTTTATGCGGTATCCTAAAGTAGGATTGTTAAAAGCAAGTAAAATGCTTGATGCCCCATAAGAAGATATTGTAAGAGTGTAACCAAAATTCAATAGTATATTTTCCATACTACTAATATTTGAGTATGATTTTTCAGAGCTTACAGGAACACCATTTTGGCAAGCCTGTTCTCTAATAACTATAGCAAAACATACATTATTCATGTGCCATCACTCCATTTAATAGCATATTATGTATGATGGTTTGTACGTGTGATAATTATAACAAAGTATTTAAAATGTTTACATTTACAATTCTTTAATTATTGACAAAACATACATGAATAACATATACTATATAGGCATATAGTACAAAAATAATAATAAACAATTAATCAAAATCTAGGAGGAAAAAATGAGAAAAACAAAAATAGTGGCAACAATTGGACCAGCAAGTGAAAGTGAAGAAATGCTGATAAAACTAATAAACGAAGGAATGGATGTAGCAAGATTAAACTTCTCTCATGGATCGCATGAAGAACATTTAAAAAAGATAAATCTTATAAAAAAAATTAATAAAGAACAAAATAAAGGAGTAGCAATATTATTAGATACTAAAGGACCAGAAATAAGACTTGGTGAATTCAATAATGGAGAAGCACATTTAGAAGAGGGAAAAAGTATAATACTTACTACTAAAAAATGCAATGGAGATTGTGGAAAAGTATATGTTACATATGAAAACATTATTAATGATGTAAATGTGGGTTCACAAATATCATTAAATGATGGAATGATAGAACTATTAGTAGAAGAGATAAGAGAGAATGAAATAGAATGCAGAATATTAAATTCTGATACAATAAAATCAAAAAGAGGCGTTAATTTACCAGGAATAAAACTATCTCTTCCAGCTTTAACAGAACAAGATAAATTAGATATTAAGTTTGGTGTAGAAAATGATATTGATTATATCGCAGCTTCATTTATAAGAAAAGCATCAGATGTTATACAAATAAAAGAATATTTAAAAAGTATAGGTGGAGAAAAAATAAAAGTAGTATCTAAAATAGAAAACCAAGAAGGAATAGAGAATTTTGAAGATATATTAGAGCAATCAGATGGAGTAATGGTTGCAAGGGGAGATATGGGCGTTGAAATGCCACTTGAACTTATTCCGATAAATCAAAAAAACATGATTAGAAAGGCATATAAAAGCGGTAAGTTAGTTATTACAGCAACACAAATGCTGGAATCTATGATAAATAATCCTAGGCCAACAAGAGCTGAAGTATCAGACGTTGCAAATGCTATATACGACTCTAGTAGTGCTATAATGTTATCTGGTGAAACGGCTTTAGGAGAATATCCTGTAGAATGTATTAAAATGATGAATAGAATTTCTGAAACTATTGAAAATACAATTAAGTATTGGAATAGATTTAAGAAAAGAAATATAGAAATGTTTACACCATATACTAGTGCAGAAGAAAAGGAAGATAATGAAGATATTTTAAGCTATAAAAAAAGAATAAACTTTTCTTTATGTAGTTCAGCAATGTTTTCTGGTGCTAAAGCAATAATAAGCGTATCAGAAAAAGGACAAACGCCTGCGTTACTTTCTGGACTTAGACCAGGGTGTCCTATATATGCATTAACAGCTAATGAAAAAACATATAGACAATTCTCTTTAGAATGGGGAGTTACTCCTATATATATACCTGATGTATATAATTTAGATGAAATTACTACTATAGGTATAAATATTCTAAAAGAACAAGGAAAGTTAAAAACAAATGATTTAGTAGTTATGGCTGGAGGATATGATAATAAAGTAAATAATGAAAATTATTTATCAAATCAAGCTTTAGGAATATTAATTAAAATATAACTATTGATTATTAAGCTTTGCTGTGTTACAATATATCAGGTAAAGATTAAAGTCGAAATTTAAGGAGGTGCACATAATATGGCAAAATGCGAAGTATGCTCAAAAGGATTAACATTTGGAAATAATGTAAGTCACTCAAATAGAAAAACATCTAGAACCGTAAAATCAAATTTACAATCAGTAAAAATAAGCGATAAAGGTACTGTAAAAAATGTAAAAGTTTGTGCGAGATGTTTAAAGTCAGGAAAAGTAGAAAGAGCAGTATAATATTATATGAATAATTCAGATTATAAACTTATGTTTATGATCTGTTTTTTATAGTTTGTTGTTAAATAATAACTATTTATATAATTTAATATAGATTATTGCATGTTTATTAATTAATTGTAATTTTAATATAACAAACGTTGAAGTATGAGTTTTATTTCATATCCAACATTTGTTATACAGCAGGGATGAGTACTTGTATGATAGTTTTATCTTTATTGCTTTTTCATGTTCAATGATTCATATTCCTTTAATTTGATTTTATATTCAAGCATTTTTGTTAAATAGTTATAATACCAATATTGTTGTTCGTAAAACATAACTGGATTTATTTGTGGTGGAATCATAGCAGTATGTTCATCAACTCCATTAGAGTTAATAGAATTTACAGAATTCATGTTTGGGTTTGTAGTATTAAAATTATATGGATCAAAAAATTGTTTGTTTTCCAAAAAAACACCTCCTAAAATGTATATAAAATATTAAAATGATAATAATATGGATGTGACCTCATATTTAAAAATTTATCCCCTTTAAAACGATTAGAGCATTCTAGTCGTTTCTTTTTTGTAGTAATATTATTATAAAAATACATACAGATAATATGATTAATATTAAATTAATAAGATATAAAGATAATAGATTATTACTGCTAAATATATCCACATTACTACTTACAATAATAGTTTCATATATACTTTTATTTATACAAGGCACTTTTATTAAAGCATATGATATAAAGCCAGAGATTATACCATGTAAAAGCTTGCCTTTTAATATGTTTTTAAAGCCGAATTTGTTTTTATACACACAAGAATATATTTGAAATAATATAGAAAATGAACTAAAACCTAAAAACATAGATGTCATTATAATTTTCAAGTCATAATCTATATCAAGTTTAAAAAATAAGTTTATACCACTTGTTTTTTCCATTAATGCTAGTAAGACTATATTAATAATATTATTTGACACTATGATACTAATTAATTTCGTAATTATAGAGTGTAATATATTAAAAATAATCATAAATCCTAAAATTAATTCTAAAGTTATAATAGTGTTTTTAATAGACTGTATAATACTCTCAAAAAGGGTAATATTACTTTCTGTATCACTACTTTCTATAAAAGACGGTATTACATCATTTTTGTTGTTTTTATTATAATAAGAATAAATCTTACCAATTATTATAGAAGCTAAAACATGAGATAAAAACAATATTAATCCAATTTTAATATTGTTGAATATTCCAATTCCTATAGAGGAAATTATATAAGCAGGACTTCCATTATTAGTGAATATAAGTAAATTAGAAGCTTCATTTTTAGAAATTTTCTTTTTATCAAATAAATAATTTATATATTTTGCTCCATTTGGATAACCAAATAAAAATCCAATAATTATTGCAGAAGCTCCATAATATGAAACATTAAAAAATCGAGAAATTACTCTACAAATCAATGTTTTAGATAAAGTTTTTGAATATCCATTTATAATAAAAAAATTACTAAACAAAATGAAGGGAAAAAGAGCAGGGAAAACTACAGTTACAAATAGGGTAAGAGTAGAATAAGTTAATGTATAATTTTCTTTGGAAAATACAAGTAAAAAAAACAGGATGCTTACAATGCTCAAAAAAGAAAATAATTTTAAATATGATTTTGTTTTTTTAAAATTAGATATCATATAATCCCCTGGTATAAATATATGGCGGTAGGTGTTTAATATGAAAACGATTTAACAAACATTTAAAATCAAAACATTGAAAAGCAAAGAAAATTATGATATATTATCTGCATAAATAGTATGAAAACTCGTTTAGACTATAACGTAGTGAAAGTGTTTTAAGTAACAACAATAAAATATATCAATTAGAAAGGGGAGTTTATTATGCGTAATTTTTTATTAAATTTTAGTGATAAGAAACGGTGTACAAGATGTGGAAGACTAGCAAAAGTTGGATTTAATGGAAAAGACAAACCATTTATTGTTGAAGATGATAGGATTAGGTTATGTGATATTTGTCTTAGTGAATTATATGACGATATGGAAGATCAAATGGAAGAAGCATATCAAGAAGCAATTAATATGTTGGCGGATAATGGTTATTTAGAAGAAATGGAATATGATGAAGATGATTATGAAAGAGAGCTAGAAATTGATGATTTATATGAAGAACATTTAAGAGAAAAAAACAACAAATCAAATGCAAAAGATCAAAAAGAACTTCCTAATATTATTGAATTAGAGAAAACAATTCTAAAGAGAATAATTGGACAGGATGAACAGGTAAGAACCGCTATTTCAGAAATATATAATTCGCATGAATCAAGTAACCCTAACAAAAAGTTTAATGATGAAGATACTTTGAAAACAGTAATGCTAATTATGGGTGGTACTGGCAGTGGGAAATCAGAAATGATTAAACAAATAGCAAAAGAATTAGACATTCCATGTACTAAGCAAGATGCTACTGAGTTTACTGAAGAAGGATATGTTGGAAGAAGCGTTAGGGAAATAATAAAGGATTTATTAGAAGCAGCTAAAAATGACATATCTAAAGCAGAAAGAGGAATTATAATTATTGATGAAATAGATAAAAAAGCAACAAGAGGAGAAATGACAGGAAGAGATGTAAGCGGAGTAGGAGTGCTTCAAAGTCTTCTTAAGATGACAGAGGATGGTAGTTATCAAGTAAGAATAAATGGACAGTTGAAAGAATTCTCTACCCAAAATGTTAAGTTTATATTTGCGGGGGCTTTTTCAGGTATAGAAGATATCGCAAAAAAAAGATCTAAAAAGCAAATTGGATTTGTAAATGAAACAAGCAGATCAAATGATATTCCAGAAATAACGACACAAGATATAGTGGAATATGGACTTAGCCCTGAATTTGTAGGAAGAATGAATGTATTAATAAAAATGAATGAAATTTCAGAAAATTTACTTGAAAGAATAATGCTAGAAGGAGAAATTTCAGAACTTGCTAAATTAACAAGAATATTAGAAAGGAACAACGTGAAACTTGAATTTCATGAAGGTTTTGTCAAGGATGTGGCCAGAGAAGCAATAAAACAAAACATGGGTGCAAGAGCAATTTCTAAAATTCTTAGAAATGTATTTAGAGAAGTTTTAAGAGAGCTTTTAACGAATCCTTCTAAATATAAAAAATGTCAATTTTTAGAAGGGATTGTAGAAGATAATAAAAAGTATGTTTTGTCTTAGAAAAGTTAAAAGAACCAAGTTAAAACTTGGTTCTTTTTCTCTAAATATGTTCTTGCATAAAGACATTTATTATGGTACTATATATAGTAGTTAATAGAAAAAATAGGAGGAAAGTATGTTATCAAAACCGAATATAAGCGAATTAAGAAATAAAGGTGAAAATAGATATAAGATAGCTCTTGCAGTTGCAAAGAGAGCAAGACAAATTTCTAAAAAGAGATTAGAGGAAGGCAGTGAAGAAATTAAGGACCCAGTTGATATAGCGGCTATTGAATTAGAACACGATAAAGTAAAAATCGTTGAGGAGATAGAAGAATAAGATGAGAAAAAAGAATATGATTACAATTAATGGTCATATTGCAGGAGGAAAAACAAGAGTTGTAAAAATAATTGCGAATAAACTGAATATGAGTACATATTCAGCTAGTCATGGGTTTAGAGAACTTGCTAGAAAATCAGGAATGGATCTTGCAAGCTTTAATGAATACATAAAAAACAATTCATGTATTGATAAACTGATAGATGAAAAATTAGTAGAGTTTTTAAAAAGTGCAGACAATGTAATAATAGACTCTAGACTTGCATGGCTTTTTGAAAAAGATTCATTTAAAGTATTTATAAAAGTAGATATAAATACTGCAAGTAAAAGGTTAGTATCTGATTCCGATAATAGAAATATAGAAGATAAGTATAGCTGTATTGGAGAAGCAAAAGAGGCCATAACTAAAAGACAAAATTATGAAAGAGAAAGATACTTAGAAGAATACAATGTAGATATATGGGATGAGAAGAATTATGATTTGGTTTTTGACTCATCTAATCTTACAACTAATGAGATGGCAGATTATATTATCGAAGAATTTTTAAAATGGAAAGAAAAAAGAAATTAGGAACTGGCAACAATCTCATGCTAGTTCCTAATTGGCATATAACAGAATAATAAGAATAGGAGGTGGGTCTATGATAGCAAAAGTTTTAGTAGATAGAACAGTTAAAAACTTAAATAAAGTATATGACTATATTGTTCCAATTGATATGACAGAAGATATAGAAGTAGGAATGCGAGTAGAAGTAAATTTTGGTAAAGGTAAGGGTAGTGATTTAGAGGGAATAGTAGTAAAACTTGAAAAAGAAAAGGATAGTGTAGATGTTAGTAAACTAAAATCATTAAAAGCACTTTTAGATACTGAAAGCTATTTAGATGGAACTAGACTTAAGATTGGAAAATGGATATCGAAAATGTATTTTTGTAATGTTTACGAAGCCTTAAAATTGATGCTTCCACCTGGAACTAGTGGTACAAATAAAAACAAGCAATTAGTGGGGAAACAAAGAAAAGTAGTATCACTAATAAAATCAATAGATGAAATAGAGCATGATATATTTTCAGAAAAAATAACTAGTCCTAAGCAAATAAAATTATTAAGGTTCTTAGAAGAATATTTTGAGGCAGAGCTTGCAGACATAATAAACAACTTAGGAGTATCTAGAGCTATAATTTCAACTTTAGAAAAACATAATTACGTCGAAGTTGTTACAAAAGAAATTATAAAAGAAAGTGAAGAATATATTGAAAAAACTGAAAAGCTCACTCCTACAAGCAATCAAAAAATAATAATTAAGGATATGAATAAGAAACTAGAAAAAGATGAATATAATGTTTCCCTATTACATGGAGTTACTGGAAGTGGGAAAACAGAAGTATATTTACAAATAATAGAAAAGTGTTTGTCCCTTAATAAAGGAGCTATTATACTTGTTCCGGAAATAGCCTTGACTCACCAAACAAAACAAAGATTTAAATCAAGGTTTGGGGAAATTGTCTCAGTACTTCATAGCAAAATGACCTTGTTAGAAAGAAAAGTAGAATGGAGAAAAATCAGAAACAATGAAACAAAAATAGTTATAGGTCCAAGGTCGGCCTTGTTTGCTCCTGTGAATAATTTAGGATTAATTATAATAGATGAAGAACATGATTCTAGTTATAGCTCTTTTACTAAACCTAAATATATCACAAGAGATGTAGCAAATTTCATTGCAAACGAATATAATGCATGTTTAATGCTTGGAACGGCAACTCCAGATGTTACAACTATGTACAAGTCTAAAACTAATAAAATAGACTATTATAATTTAGATAAAAGGCCAGGAGCTGCTGAAGCACCAGAAATAATAACAGTTGATATGAAAGAAGAAAGATTATTAGGCAATCATAATTTAAGTAGTAGATTAAAAGAAGAAATAGAAGAAAATTTAAAAAGAAAAGAACAAACCTTTTTGTTTATAAACCGTAGAGGCTTTTCATCATATATAACATGTAAAGACTGCGGAATAATTTTAAAATGTATAAACTGTGATGTGAATTTAACATACCATAAAAAATCCAGACTATTATTGTGTCATTATTGTTCATTTACAAAAAACACAGTTAAAGAATGTCCAAAATGCAAAGGACACAACCTTGCCCTTGGAGGTACAGGAACTCAAAATATAGCAGAAAAGGTACAGGAAGTATTTCCAGAAGCAAAAATTGTAAGAATGGATATGGATACAACAATAAAAAGAGGATCACATGAAGAAATACTTAATAATTTCAAAGAAGGGAACGCTGATATTCTTATTGGAACACAAATGATAAGCAAAGGCCATGATATAGAAAATGTTACACTTGTTGGAGTAATAAATGTTGATAATACATTTGCTGGAAATGATTTTATATCTAATGAAAAAGCGTTTCAAAATCTCTTGCAAGTAGCAGGTAGAGCGGGTAGAGGTAGTAAAAAGGGAAGGGTAATACTTCAGGCATATGATATGGATTCATATGTTCTAAAGTGTGTAGAAAACAATTCTTATGAAGAGTTTTATGAACAAGAAATAGAGTATAGAAAAGTACTTAATTATCCTCCGTTTACAGACTTGATGCTTTTAGAATTATCAAGTATGGATAAAATATTAATGATGAAAGAATGTGAAAAACTATATGAAATATTTAAAAAAAGTGAAAGCCTATACAAAGTTTATTCACCAAAAGCACCCTTTGTTCAAAAAATAAATAATAAGTATAGAGTTCAAATACTATTAAAACTTATAATATCTAATGAAAGTTTAAAGGTAGTATATGAAAATCTTACAAAATATGATAAAATAAAGAACAAAAATGTACTTCTTACAGTAACAAATAATCCAAATTATATAGGTTAGGGGGATAATAAAATGGCGATAAGAGTAATAAGAAGTGATACTGATGAACTACTTAGAAAAAAGTCAAGAAATGTGGATGAAATAGATAATAAAATAAGGGAATTAGTCCTTGATATGGTTGACACGATGTATGATAAAGATGGTGTTGGTCTTGCTGCACCACAAGTAGGCGTTTTAAAGAAAATAATTGTCTATGATGTTGGAGAAGGACCTAAGGTACTTATAAATCCAATAATAGAAAAGGCAACAGGTAAACAAACTGGAGAGGAAGGTTGTTTAAGTTCGCCAAATGTTTTTGGAGAAGTAGATAGACCTGAAAAAATAACAGTTAAAGCATATGATATTGATGGTAAAGAAGTAACAGTTAAAGCCACTGAACTAGAAGCTATTGTTATATGTCATGAAATAGATCATCTTAATGGTGTATTATTCTTAGATATAGCAAGAGATGTTTATACAGCAAGCAATGAGGAAATTGAAGCAGCAAAAGAAGAAGCTAGAAAAGAACAGGAATGTAAAAGAGGCAAGAATAGTAAAAATAAAAAGAAAAATAAAAAGAAGAAATAATTATATAAAGATATGAAATAAATATTATTTTAGGGAGGAACATATGAAAAAAGAAGATTTAAAAATTGTATTTATGGGGACACCAGATTTTGCTAAAAAATCATTAGAAGAGATAGTAGAAAATGGTTATAAGGTTGTAGGAGTATTTTCAAACCCTGATAAACCAGCAGGAAGAGGTATGAAACTTTCAAAATCTTCTGTTAAAATATATGCAGAAGAAAAGGGGATTGAAGTATATCAACCAGAGAAATTACGTAATAATGATGAAGTAATGGATAAATTAAAAGAATGGAATCCAAACTTAATAATAGTGGTATCATATGGTAAAATTTTACCTAAGATTGTGCTAGATTTTCCAGAGTATGGTTGTATTAATGTACATGGTTCATTACTACCTAAATATAGAGGAGCAGCACCAATTCAATGGGCAATTATAAATGGTGATAATGACACAGGAATTACTACTATGTATATGGATGAAGGAATGGATACAGGAGATATGATATATAAATCTGATTTACCTATTGAAAAAGATGACACATATGGAACATTACACGATAAAATGGCTATTGTAGGAGCAGTAACATTAAAAAAGACACTTGAAAAACTAATAGAAAACAATGGGGTGCTTCCAAGAGAAAAGCAAGAAGGGATATATACTTTAGCACCGATGATTAATAAAGAAGTTTCTAAAATAAACTTTTCTAAATCAGCTAGAGAAATTGTTAATTTAGTAAGAGGGCTTAATCCAACACCAACGGCTTGGACTGAAATAGATGAAGAAAGAACCTACAAAGTTTATAGGGCAGAATATATAACTGAAGAAGAGATAGCTAAAATGTCTGGTATAGATATTGCAAATTATTTTGATATGGGAGAAATAGTATATTTAAATGATAAGAAAAATATATTAGCTATAAGATGTAAGGATGGGTATATAAATTTAATAGATATAAAAGCAAAAAATAGTAAAAGAATGATGGTTGGTGAATATATTAGAGGAGCTAATATAAAGACAGGGGAAAAATTTAAATGATAAATATAAATGAATATACATTGGAAGAATTGGAAGTGTATATAGAAAATTTAGGAGAAAAAAAGTTTCATGGAAAGCAGATATATAAATGGTTGCATAAAGAACAAGTAGAATCATTTGATGATATGACTGACATATCAAAGACGCTAAGAGAAAAACTAAAAAAACAGTGTGAAATAATAAAGTTACAAGTAATAGAAGTACAAAAATCAAAAGATGGAACACATAAGTTCTTATTAGGGTTAAGTGATTCTAATGCAATAGAGACAGTTTTTATGAGATATAACCATGGAAATACAATATGCGTATCTACTCAAGTTGGTTGCAAGATGGGATGTAAATTCTGTGCATCAACCAAAGAAGGATATAAAAGAAACTTATTAGCTTCTGAAATTGAGGGGCAAATTATAGCAGTAGAAAAGTATATGAAAGAAAAAACATCTAATGTAGTATATATGGGAATAGGTGAGCCACTTGATAATTATGATAATGTAGTAAAATCTATTAGGCAAATAAATAATCCAATGGGGTTAGGAATTGGAGCTAGACATTTAAGTTTATCAACTTCTGGTATAGTTCCTAATATATATAAGTTAGCAGACGAAAAGGTACAAGCAACCCTTTCTATATCCCTACATGCAACCACAGATGAGAAAAGAAGAGAAATTATGCCAGTTGCAAACAAATATGGAATAAAGGAGTTGCTTGAAGCTTGTAGATATTATATAATGCAAACAGGTAGAAGAATTAGTTTCGAATATGCTTTAATACAAGGAGTAAATGATAGTAAAAATGATGCGATAGAACTTGCTAAACTTTTAAGAGGAATGATAGCACATGTGAATTTAATACCAGTAAATGAAATTAAAGAAAAAGAGTATACTAAGAGTAAAGAAAAAAGTATTGAACAATTTATGACCACTGTAAATAGTATGGGAATTATAACAACAGTTAGAAGGGAACTAGGAAAAGATATTGATGCAGCTTGTGGTCAATTAAGACAGAAGTATTTAAAATAAGAGGAATGATATAAGAAAGCGAGGTGCTAATTACAATATGTATTATAAACTTACAAACATTGGAAATCATAGAAAAAGAAATGAAGATTATATAATAACACATGAATTTAATGAAAAAGTAAAAGTATTTATTGTTCTAGATGGAGTTGGAGGAAGTAATAGCGGAGATATAGCAAGTAAATTGACGGGTGATAAGGTTTTAGAATATTTAGAGAAAAACATGGATCTAAACAATATAACAGAAAGCATAATCAAAGAAGCTATGATGTATGTAAATAAAGAAATATATACTATGAGCAACTCAATAAAAAAATACAATGGTATGGGAACAACAATTTCTCTCTTATTGCTGAATGAACAAGTCGCATACTTTGTAAGTGTAGGTGATAGCAGAATATACTATATTAAAGACGGCATGGAGCAAATCACAGAAGATGATACGTATATAAATGCACTTTTAAAAGATAAAATTATAAATAAAGAGGAAGCTGAAAATCACCCACAAAAACATATGCTCGTAAATGCAATTGGACTTAATAAAAACTTGAAATGTAAAGTATTTAAAAAGAATGTTAAAAAAATGGATAAATTTCTTCTTTGCACAGATGGACTTACAAACATGTTAGATGATAAAGAAATTTTTAAAGTTATAAATAAAACTAAAAAAGAAAAAGTTTGTGAAGCACTTGTGCTAATGGCAAATAAACGCGGCGGAACAGATAACATATCTGTAGTATACGTTGAATGTGATTAGAAGGATAAAGGAGAGAAGCAATATGGATTTAATAGGAAAAACACTTGGGAATAGGTATGAAATAATTGAGAATATAGGAAATGGTGGAATGGCAACTGTGTATAAAGCTCAATGTAAACTACTTAATAGATATGTTGCAATTAAAGTATTAAAGGATGAATTTTCAAAAGATACTTTATTTGTAAAAAGATTCAAGATAGAGGCTCAATCAGCTGCAAGTCTTACACATCCTAATATTGTATCAGTATATGATGTTGGGGAAGACGAAGGTGTAAACTATATTGTAATGGAACTTTTAGAAGGGGACACATTAAAAGATTATATTGAACGAAAAGGGCATCTATCTCTTAAAGAAACGCTTAATCTTTCTAGTCAAATAGCTTCAGCTCTTGAAGCTGCTCACAGATCTAAAATTATACATAGAGATATTAAGCCGCAAAATATTGTACTTACAAGAAATATGACTCAAGCTAAAGTTACAGATTTTGGTATTGCTAAAATGAGCAGTTCTGCAACAATAACTACATTCGGTTCAAGTACAATAGGATCAGTACATTATTTTTCTCCTGAACATGCAAAAGGAGGATATACTGATGAAAAATCAGATATATATTCTTTAGGAATAGTGATGTATGAAATGGCTACAGGAGAATTACCATTTAATGCAGAATCTCCAGTGTCAGTGGCATTAAAACAAATACAGGAAATTCCAAAAATGCCAAAAGAAATAAACAGCGAAATTTCAGATGCATTAAACGATATAATACTTAAAGCTATGGCTAAAAATACCATGGATAGGTATCAGACAGCCTCAGATTTGTTAGATGATTTAAATACAGCAATGCATAATCCAAATCAAAAGTTTTTAAAATCAAATTCTGACATATCTACATCAACTACTCAAGTTATACCTATAATTGGAATGAAGGATTTGGAAGAAAATAAAAAACAAAATCAATCGGAATATTCTAGAAAAAGCAGAAGAACAAGCGTAGAAGATGATAAAGATGATTTGGAAGTAAACGATAAAATAAAAAATAAAAACCCAGAAGAAAATATTGAAGAAGATATTTTTGCTAGACCTAAAAAGAATAAAGTAAAAATGTTTATGTTTATAGGAATAGGCGTAGTTTGTTTAGGAATACTTATTGGTCTTGCAATAAATCTTGTGATGAAATTTAATGAAAAAAATATAGCAACTATAACGGAAGCACCAGATTTAATTGATAAGGTTTTTGAAGATGTAAAAGAAGAATACAGGAAAAAAGGATTAGTTATTTCACTTGATGAATATGCCTATAGTAATGAATATGAAGAAGGTAAAATCATATCTCAATCAATAGAAAAAGGAAAAACATTACCATCTGCTAGAATAAGCGTTGTGGTTAGTAAAGGTGCTAAAATTGTAAAAATGATAGATGTTGTAGGAAAAGACTACACTGTTGCTAAATATGATTTAGAAGCTTTAGAGTTTGTTCCAGAATTTGAATTTAAAATAGATGATAAAGTCCCAGAAAATTTAATAATTTCACAAGAATTTGATAAAGATACAGAATTAAAAGCAGGAGATAAAATTAAGATTATAGTAAGTAAGGGAAATGGTAAAAAGAAGGTTCTAGTGCCAAATGTACTTACAATGTCAGAATCAGTTGCAAAAAAAACATTACAGGATTTAGGTCTTAAGGTAAGTGTTGCTTATTCAGAAGATGCTTCTAAATCTAATGGTACAGTACTTACTCAAAGTCAAAAACAAAATGCAGAGATAGAAGAGGGAACTTTAGTTGAACTTACTGTAAATAGAATACAAAAATCTAAAGTAGTAACAATAGCAGTGGAGAATTATATAGATTTTGATGAGGATGAAGAAAAGGACGTTACTGTTAAAGTAATAGCAAAAGTAGAAGGAGTAACAAATACTATCTATGATAAAAAGGTGAAAAGTCCTTATGACAGTGTCGATGTAACAGTAAATGGGTACACTACTGCAGTACTTACAATATATATAGACGGTGTGCTAAAAGATACTCAAAATATAACTTTTTAGATGAAAGAGGTAAAAATGAAAGCAAGGGTAATAGAAATATTATTAAATAAATATAGAGTTAGGACAGATGAACACAAAGAATTAATTGTTGGCATAAGAGGGATTGTAAAAAGAGAAAAGGCTATAAAAGTAGGAGATATTGTTTCCTTAGAAGAAACGTATGGTGAAACTCTAATTACAAACATACATGAAAGAAAGAATGATTTTATTCGTCCATCTGTAGCTAATATTGATAATATGTATATAATAGTTGCTACGAAGGATCCGATATTGGATCCTTTATTACTTGATAAGCAGATAGTTCTTGCAGAAAGTAAAGGTATAAAACCAATAATAGTTGTTAATAAGACAGATCTAGATGAAGAAAATAATATAACAAACTATATACAAGAAGTTTATGGCAAGTTAGGATATAATGTGATAAAAAGCAGTATCAAAGACAATAAAATATCAAACATGAATTTTTTAGATGATATAGCAAGTGGAGAATTTTGTGCTTTTTCTGGAAGTTCAGGTGTTGGTAAATCTAGCATAATTAGAATATTAACAGACAATACTCATGAGATACAAGTAGGTGAAATATCTAAGAAAAACAAAAAAGGTAAACATACTACAAAATCTGTTGTAATATATGAAATAAATAAAAACAATAAGGATATATATTTATTAGATACTCCCGGTTTTTCAAGTTTTGAGATATATGATATAGAATCAAAAGAGTTGAAAGGTCATTATCCCGAATTTAATGCTAATTCAAATGACTGTAATTATATTAACTGTAGTCATATAGGTGAAAGTGAAAAAGAATGTGCTGTAAAAAGAAAAGTTAATGAAAATGTTATAGATGAAGGAAGATATCAAAGATATATAAGGATATATAATGAATTAAAAGAAAAAGAGTTGAAAAAGTACAAATAATAATATGAGTTTATTGTTAATAATAAGAGGTGTAAGATATGAGAATAAAGGATAGGGGAATAAGTTTAATTGTATTAATAATCACTATAATAGTAATAATAATATTAGCAGGGGCAATAATATTATCACTAACAAGTAATTCAACTATAGAAAAAGCAAAAGAAGCAAAAATTAGAAATGATATATCCTTTATACAGGAACAACTATCATTTGAAATTGCTAATGGTCTTTTAACCGGGGATTTTAATGCAGATAACGTGATTATATCAAATGATTATAAAGATAAAATCACAGTAACTTCTAATGGACAAGTAGTAGTAACTACAAATGATCCTTTAATAAAACAAATAGCGAAAGAGATTCTAAAAGACAAATACATGGAAGGAATTATCGGAATTTATTCTGTAAAGGGAAAAACCAATGCGTCATCAGACAAGGATACATTAAATGACTTATCTGGAAATGGAAATGATATTAAATTAAGTAACTTTCTTTGGAACGAGACGAGTGGATATTCGACTATAAATGATGTTACTTGTTTACGATTTTCTAAAGATGTTATGAATAGAGGAAATAATGTTGTTAACCAAGGAAAAGTAAAAACGTTACTTTTATATTTTATTCCTAAGACAACTAATTGTATAGTATTTGACTCTAGAATTGGTAGTAGTGGTAATGGGATAGCACTATATACTAATTTTGGTTCAACCAACGAAGTAGCTTGGAATGCGAGAACTACAGGAGCAATATCATACATTAATGGAATCAAACAACCAACAACTGTAGCAGGTGGTGCAAAGTCAGAAGCTGATATGTTAAATACAAAACATGTTATATGTTTATTAGCTCCATCAGAAGATATTTCTGCAGGAGCATACAGTATAGGAAATAGAATTTCTGATAATGAATTTCCAGGAAGTTTTGATTTTTATAGTATGATGACATTTGACAGGATATTATCAGATGAAGAAATAAAAGAGTATTCAAATTGGATGATTGATTATGGATTTTAAATTAATATGTATTTTGGAGGTGGAGAAATGATAAAAATATTACCCTCTGTGTTACAAGCAGAAAAAATGGAATTCTTTTTGACTTTATTAAAAAAACAAAAAACAATAAATATAGATGAAATACATTTAGATATAATGGATGGTGTGTTTGTAGAAAATATGTGTGAACGCCTAGATGAGATTACAATAGTAAAAAAACACGGATTTAAAGTTGATGTTCATTTGATGGTAGCAGAGCCACAAAAGGATATTTTAAAATCGGTTAGTTTAGGAGCAGATAGTATAACTATACATGAAGAAATAAAAGGATTTGAAGACATATTAGAATTATTAAAAAGGATTAAGAATGAAAAAGGGATAAAAATAGGTGTATCCATAAAACCACAAACAGACCTAGAGCTTCTTAAACCATATATAAATGATATAGATATAGTTCTTCTTATGTCTGTAGAGCCAGGAAAAGGTGGGCAATCGTTTATAGAAAATACATATAGCAGAATAGCAAAACTAAGAGAAATCTCTCAAAATGTTATAATAATGGTTGATGGTGGAATTAACGAATCCAATATAAGAAAGATATATGAACTTGGTGCAGACAAGGCTGTTGTTGGAAGTTATTTAACAAAGGATATTAAAAACCTTGAAAATAATTTAAGAAGTTTAAAATTTAAAAGAGAATAAAAATATATTAAAAGATTACTTGAAAAATATTAAAAGTATGGATATAATTATGCAGTATCGTAAATGGTTGAAAAGAGAGGTAGAAATATATGAAAAAGATTGCAATAATGACAGCAGGGGGAGATTGCTCAGGATTAAATGCAGCTATTAAAACAGTTGTGTGTAGCGCTAAAAACAAAGGTATAGATGTTGTTGGAATATTAGATGGGTATAAAGGTTTCGTTGAAGGATATTATACTGATTTAGAAAAAGAAGATGTTTTTGGTATAGAAACAATGGGAGGAACTATTTTAGGTTCTTCTAATAAGGAGTGCCCTTTTTATTATTTAGTAGATAAAGAAAAAATGATTTATCAAGATTTAACAGAAAAAGGGATAGATGCTTTAAAAGAAATGGGCGTAGAAGGATTAGTAGTAGTAGGTGGAGATGGTTCACTAGATTCTGCAAGAGTTGTAAATGAAAGAGGAATGCCAACAGTAGGAATTCCTAAAACTATTGATAATGACATGATAGCAAGTAATCCTACTATAGGTTTTGATACAGCAATTAGAAATAATGTAGAAAATATTGAAAGACTAAAATCTACTGCATCATCTCATGAAAGAATAATGGTTGTAGAAGTTATGGGAAGAACATCTGGTTATTTAGCGTTATACACAGGAATGGCTTCAGATGCAGATGTTATACTTCTTCCGGAAGAAGATTATGATATAGATGTAGTATGCAAAAAGGCAGAGGAAGCTGTAGATGAGAAAAGATATGCTATTATAGTAACGTCAGAGGCAGCTAAAGAACAAGGAAAAGATGAAACAATTTTAAAAATAGTAGAAGATAGTTATGAACAAAAAAGATATGGTGGAGTTTCTGAAAATCTTGCTAAAGTAATTGAAGAAAAAACGGGGATTGAAACTAGGAATGTTATTTTAGGGCATTTACAAAGAGGTGGAACAACTTCTCATATGGATATAATTAATGCCTCTTTACAGGCAAATTACGCGTTAGAGTTACTAATAAACAATCAACACGGACATGTTGTAGGGATAGATGGAATAAATCTTGTTAAAATGGAGTTTCCTAAAACAAGGGGTGTAAGACAACTAGATATAAACAATAATGAATTAATTGAATTAGCGAAAAACATTGGAATAAGTTTTGGAGTTTAAAATAAAACTATATTTGAATAAAAGTTTAAAAGAATGCAAACAAACGTTTGACATTCTCTTTTTTTCTGTTATAATTAAAACAAATGTTTGGAGGTTAAATTATGTTAAAAGAAAACGAACAAAAAATATTAGACTTCATGAAAAAACAAATTAAAGAAAATGGATATCCACCTTCGGTTAGAGAAATATGTAAGGCAGTGGGACTTAAATCAACGTCTTCAGTTCATTTATATTTAACGAGGCTTGCAGAAAAGGGATATATTACAAAAAAAGATTTAAAAACCAGAGCTATTAAAATTGTAGGTAATGAAGAAGACCCTAATGAAAATGATGTGAATTTATTTTCAATACCTTTAGTTGGTAATGTTGCAGCTGGAGCTCCAATTTTAGCAGAAGAAAACATAGAGGATTATTTTAAATTACCTATGAATTTCATACCGAGAGCTGCTTTAAATGGTAACACCTATATGTTAAAAGTAAAGGGAGAAAGTATGATTAATGTAGGCATATATGATGGAGACTACATTATAGTTTTGAAACAAAATACAGCTACAAATGGAGAGATAGTTGTAGCTATGATTGAAAATGAGGCAACAGTAAAAACATTCTATAAAGAAAAGGATTATGTTCGTTTACAACCAGAAAACAACTCTATGGAGCCAATAATTGTAAAAGATGTTCAAATATTGGGTAAAGTAGTGGGGCTTTTTAGAAAATATTAAATGAAAGATTAATAATTTAGTAGACCTAGAATATTAAACAAAGCAGTTTAATGTTCTAGGTACTTTATTATGTTTTAAATATTGGTTGAATTTGTTTTCCTTCTAAGGCTTCAATGATTGAGTCAATGGTTTTAGTATAATCATAGACTAATGACTTTGGCTTTTTAATATAATCATCTTGACCAAAAGGTATAAAGTATACATTTTTTGAATTTAAGAGTAATCCTAAGTTTTTAGCATTTAAGCCTAATGCATCGTTTGTTGATATACCAATTAATACAGGTTTATCGTTTCTAATATGACTTTTAGCAGTCATAAGGACAGGTGTATCAGTTATAGCATTTGCCATCTTTGCAAGAGTATTTCCGTGTACATGGTGATATCACCATAATATCAATTAGATTATTGGGTCCAATAGGTTCTGCTTTAGATAAAGTATCTATAACTTTATTACCAGTAATACTTTCTAATAATTCTATAGTTTCTTTGGGATTTCCAAAGCGATTTGTTTCTTCTTGTATACTATATGATATAATTGGGATAATATTTTTTACACCTTCGCGTTTTAGGTTATTAACTATTTCTTCTAAGTTTGATAGGTTACAGAAAGAACCTGTTATACCAAGTCCCACATTTACATTCTTTAATTTCATTGTTATTACCTCCAGATAGTATATAGTATGATAAATAACATCAAATTGTTTATTATAATGGATTAAAACTAAAATGGCTTAACTAAAGTTAGTTTTAAATGCAGTATATTTTACTGTTATGTTTATAGAGATATCAAAGATGTTTTTTGATTATTAAATTTGTTGATTTTTGTTACTTTCATGATATAATATAATAAGTTATAAGGAGGACAGAATGAAGATAAGCTTAGTTACACTTGGTTGTACTAAAAACCAAGTAGACAGCGAGATGATAGCTACATATTTACAAAATAGAAATTATATACTAACTGATGATATCGCTCAAGCAGAGGCTATAATTGTAAATACATGTGGATTTATAAATTCAGCAAAAGAAGAAGCAATTAATACAATTTTAGAAGTTTCAGATTATAAAAAAGAAGGAAAGTGTAAGCATATTATAGTAGTAGGGTGTCTTGCAAAAAGATATAAAAAACAAATTTATCAAGATATCCCAGAAGTTAACTTAGTCATTGGTGTAGATGAGTATGAAAACTTCGATAATATTTTTTCAAATTATTTTAATATTACAAATTCAAATTGTTGTTTAAATTTCTATGGGAGAAAAATATCTTCAACATTTCCAATGGCATATTTAAGAATTTCAGATGGATGTAACAATAGATGCAATTATTGTGCAATTCCGTTAATTAGAGGTAGTTTAAAAAGCAGAAGAATAAAAGAAATTTTAAAAGAAGCTCAAGATTTAGTTTCAAAAGGGATACAAGAACTTTGTATTATTTCACAAGATACAACATCATATGGTTTAGATGTATATGGAGAAGTTAAACTGCTAGAATTATTAAGGGGAATTTCTAAATTAGATGGCTTAAAATGGATAAGGATTCTATATATGTATCCTGGTAAAGTATCAGATGAGCTGATAGAAGAAATGAAGCATAATAACAAGATTTGCAGATATTTCGACATACCAATTCAACATATTTCTGATAATATGTTGAAGGCAATGAACAGACATACAAATAAACAAGAGATTTATGATTTAGTTAATAAAATAAGGAGAAACCTACCAGATGCAATAATACGTACAACTATTATGACAGGTTATCAAGGAGAAACAGAGCAAGATTTTAAAGAATTGTTACAAGCAGTGTATGATTTAAAGTTTGATAGATTAGGTGGTTTTACATTTTCTAAAGAAGAAGATACCAAAGCAATGAATATGCTAGGTGATGTAGATGAAAAGCTTAAGCAAGAAAGATATGAAAAGGTAATGGAAGCACAGCAACAAGTTATAAAAGAAAAAATGAACAGTTTAATAGGAAGAGAACTAGAAGTAATTGTAGAAGATATTACAGAAGATAATGAAAATTATATTTGTAGGTCATATATGGATGCTCCTGATGTAGATCCTAAAATATACTTAAATGTTAAAGAAAATATTAATAAAGTTATAATCGGAGAATACTACAATATAATACTAAAAAAAGCAATTGGTTATGATTTCATAGCTGATTTAAAGGAGGAATAAAAATGTATAATAGGGAGGACTTGAAAAAATCTACATTAACAGAATTAAGAGATATTGCAGAAAAAATCAAGCTTGATGGGTATGAAAGATTAAAGAAAGAATATTTGATTGAAGAAATAATAAAAATGCTAGAAGAAAAAAAAGAGCTTGATGTAAAGAATGATATTCAAATTGAAAATACCGAGACTGATTATATAGCAGAAGGAATATTAGAGGTATTATCAGATGGGTATGGTTTTTTAAGAAGTGATAATTATCTATCTGGAAGCAAGGATATTTATGTTTCAGGAGCTCAAATAAGGAGGTTTAACTTATCAAGTGGAGATATGTTAAGAGGAATAGCAAGATTTACAACTGATCCTCAAAATAAATTCCCATCTATGATATTTGTACAATCTATAAATGGTGATACTGTAGATGTGGCATTAAATAGAAAGTCATTTGATGCATTAATACCAATTTATCCAAATGAAAAATTAAAACTTGAAGCAGAAGAAGCTGCCACAACAATGAGGATAATAGACTTACTAGCACCAATTGGAAAAGGACAGAGAGGTATGATTGTTGCTCCACCAAAAGTAGGAAAGACAACTATACTAAAGCAAATAGCAAATAGCATATTAAAAAACAATAAAGAGATAACAATGCTTGTGTTATTAATTGACGAAAGACCAGAAGAAGTAACTGACATTGAGCGTTCAATAGAAGCAGAAGTTATAGCATCAACCTTTGATGAATCACCAGAGCACCATATTAAAGTAGCTAAAATGGTACTTGAAAGAGCAAAAAGATTAGTAGAACATAATAAAGATGTAGTTATACTTTTAGATAGTATAACTAGACTAGCAAGAGCGAATAACTTATCAGTTGAACCTTCTGGTAGAACATTGTCAGGAGGTTTGGACCCGGCATGCCTACATTTCCCTAAAAAATTCTTTGGAGCAGCTAGAAATATTGAAAAAGGTGGAAGTTTAACAATACTAGCAACAGCATTAACTGAAACAGGTAGTAGGATGGATGATATAATATTTGAAGAGTTTAAAGGCACTGGAAATATGGAACTTCATTTAGATAGAAAATTAAGTGAAAGAAGAATATTCCCATCTATTGATATATATAAATCGGGAACTAGACGTGAAGATTTATTACTTACAAAAGATGAAATGGAAGCTTCTACTAAAATACATAAACTTTTAAATTCTCAAAGCGGAGGACAGTTAATAGAAACAAGTGAAAAAATATTTAATATGTTTTATAAAACTAAGAATAATAAAGATTTTATAGAGATGTTAAATAAATCTATAGTAAAGAAAGAAAAATAACATAGAATTAAAGTGATAAAGCTAATTACATTACAATTGTTATATTTTAGAAAAAACTGTTGTAATTTATAATATACTATGTTAAAATATACAGGTAAAATAATGAATTCACGTTATAAGGAGGGACAAATCATGAAAAAAGATATCCAACCAAAATATGGAGCTACTGAAATTACATGTGCTTGTGGAAATGTTATAAAAACAAATTCTATTAAGCCATCTATGAAAACAGATACTTGTAGCGCATGCCATCCGTTTTTTACTGGTCAAAAACAACTTGTATCTTCTAAAGGTAGAGCAGCTAAATTTATGGAAAAATACAGTAAGTAATATTAAAGCTACTTTTATTAGTAGCTTTTTTTATATAAGGAGATAATATATGAAAAAGACTGATGTTGCATTTTTATATGATTTTGATGGAACTCTTGCTGAGGGAAACATACAAGAATATAATTTTATACCAGCTTTAAATATGACTAGTGATGTTTTCTGGAAAGAGGTTTCAACTCTTGCTAAAGAAAATGAAATGGATGGAGTTCTAGCATATATGTATTTAATGCTAAAAAAAGCGGCTGCAAATGATATATCTATAAAAAAGGAAGCCTTTATTAATTATGGAAAAGGTATTTCGTTGTATAATGGAGTAGATACTTGGTTTTCTAGAATAAACAACTATGCAAGTAAAAGGGGTATAAGGCTTCATCATTTTATTGTATCTTCTGGCATAAAAGAAATGATAGAAGGTACTCAAATAGCTAATGAGTTTGAGAAAATATATGCAAGTAGTTATATGTATGATATAGATGGAATTGCAAAATGGCCAGCTTTGAGTGTAAATTATACAAATAAAACACAATTTCTTTTTAGAATTAGTAAAAGAAAGCTTGATGTTTATGACAATTCAGTAAATGATTATATGACCGAAGAAGATATCGAAATTCCATTTACAAATATGGTCTATTTCGGTGATGGAGAAACAGATATACCATGCATGAAGATTGTAAAAGGATATGGTGGTAAATCAATAGCAGTGTATGATTCTTTAAAAAGAAAACTAATTGCAGAAAAGATGATGAAGGATAAAAGAATAAACTATTATGCGGAGTCGGATTATAGGGAAAATAGTAAATTAGATAAATATATTAAAGGATATATAGATAAACTATCAAGTAGTTTGGAGTAATATATGAAATTGGAAGACATATTAGAAAAAACAAAAAAATATAATTTTATAGAGTGTGATATATGTGATAAAAGAACATTAATATACACTCTTATTTGTCATGTAAAAAAAATATCAATGCAAAAATTATATTCTAACAAAAACGAATTAGAATTTTCTAATATTGAAGAAAAAGAATTTTTAAATTATTTAGAAAGAATATTAATAAATAAGGAACCTATACAGTATGTTATTTCTGAAGTGAATTTTTTTAATGAAAAATATCATGTTACAAAAGATGTATTAATTCCTAGATCTGATTCTGAAATTTTAGTAGAAAAAGCAATTGAGTATATATCTAAATATAAATATAATTCATTATTAGATATGTGTACAGGAAGTGGGGCTCTTCGGTATATCAATTACAAAAAATTCTGATATAGATAATTTAACACTTGTAGATATTTCTAAAAAAGCTTTAGAGATAGTAGAAAAAAATTTAATAAAAAATAACATTAAAACAAATTATTCTATTATACACTCAAACTTGTTTGAAAAATTAAATAAAAATGTAAAGTATGATATAATTGTATCAAATCCTCCTTATATAAAAACAAGTGACTTAGATAACTTATCAGATTATGTAAAAAATGAGCCAATGCTTGCTCTTGATGGGGGAGAAGATGGATTAATATTCTACAGAAAAATATTACAAGAAGCTATGTTGTTTTTAAATGACAATTCAGTTATATTATTTGAAATAGGATATGATCAAAAAGAAGATATTGTTTTTTTAATAAACGAATTTAAAGAATATGAAGTTATAGAATGTATGCAAGATTTAGGTATGAATGATAGGGTGATAGTATGTCGTTTTCACAAGATATAAAAGATGAAATATTAAATATTAAATCTAGAAAGAAATGTTGCTTAACTGTTCAGAAACAAGCTGAGTTATTATCTGAAAGTGATGAACCTGCAAGTATAGCATTTAAAGAAACTATAATTAACAATAATTGCTGCAAGAAAGCATTTTTAAAGGGCTTATTTTTAGGTAGTGGTTGCATTGTTGACCCTAATACAGATTATCACTTTGAAATAACTACAAAAACTAAAAAAAATGGACAATATGCAGTAGAAGTATTAAATAATATTATGGGTTTTTCATCTAAATTATTAAAAAGAAGCACTAATTTATATGTAGTTTATATAAAGGATTCAGATCAAATATCTGATATACTTTCATATCTTGAAGCTAGTAAAGCATTGCTTAAATTTGAAAGTATAAGGGTGGAAAGAAGTGTTAAAAATAATATTAATAGAACTATTAATTGTGAAACGGCTAATTTAAGTAAAACTATTTCAGCAGCATATAAACAAATATTAGCTATAAAAAAAATAGAAAAATTAAAACTATTTGATAAGCTTCCTATTGAGTTACAAAAAGTTTGTATAATTAGGAAGAAGTATCCAGAACTTAGCTTAGGAGAGTTAAAAGAATATTTAAATGAGGAAATATCAAAGTCTGGACTTAATCATAGATTAAATAAAATAATTAAAATAGCGGAGAAAGGGAGTATATAATGAACGAAGAAATAGGTATATATGTTCATATTCCTTTTTGTAGATCCAAATGTTATTATTGTGATTTCTATTCTTTACAAGGACAGGATAACAAGGTTATAGAAAGATATATAGAGAGTATTATTAAAGAACTGCTTAGTTACTTAGAGATTTTGTCATATTCTAAAATAACAACCGTATATTTTGGTGGAGGAACACCATCTAGTATAAATTCAAAATATATTAAACAAATTATGGATGTTATAGCTTTATTTACATATGACAACTTAATAGAGGCAACAATTGAATTAAACCCCGCAGATGTCACAGAGAATCTAATTAAAAATTATATTGAAATGGGATTTAATAGATTTAGCATAGGCATGCAATCAACAAATGATTCAATATTGAAGTCTATTGGAAGAAGACATTCCTTTGAAGATATAGTAAGAACGTGTAATATAATAGGGAAGTTAGGTATTGATAATATATCTTTAGATGTAATAACCGGACTGCCTGGAGATAATATGAATACATTTTCTAAAACTATAAATGATATATTTACACTTGGAGATGCTATAAAGCATATTTCAGTATATTCTTTAGAAGTACATGATAATACAAAACTTGGGTTTTTAGTTAAAGAAGGTATGTATGTTTTGCCAAATGAAAATGAAGAAAGAGAAATGGATAAATTAGCAGGAAAAATGTTAGCTAATAAAAGATTTAATAGATATGAAATATCAAATTATGCTAAAAAAGGATACGAATCAAACCATAATTTAAGATATTGGAATCAAGAAAAATATATAGGGATAGGAGCTGCAGCCTCAAGTTATATAAACGGAAAAAGATATACTAATATTGATAACATAGAAAGATATATTGAATATATAAATAAGGGAAAAAGTGTTGTAATAGAATCAGAAGAGTTAGATAAACTAGATATCATAAAAGAGTATATAATACTTAAGTTAAGACTTGCAGATGGAATAAATAAAGAAGAGTATAATAATAGATTTAAAGAAAAAATACATAATAAATATAAACATGAAATAGATAAATTGGTTGAGTCAGGACTACTTATAGAGGATAGTGTAAATATAAAATTTACAGAAAAGGGAAGGGACTTAGCGAATATTGTTTGGCAAGAATTTATATAATAAGAAAGAGGTAACAACTGATGGAAAAACAAAAATTTTTAGTGGTAGATGGAAATAGTATAATGAACCGTGCTTTTTATGGTATTAAGTTATTAGCTACAAAGGATGGTTTATTCACAAATGCCATATATGGTTTTTTAAATATCTTGTATATGATACAAGATAAAATGAACTTAGACTATATAGCAGTAGCTTTTGATTTAAGAGCACCTACATTTAGACATGAGATGTTTGACGATTATAAAGCACATAGAAAGATGATGCCAGATGAATTAAGAGTTCAAATGCCCATTGTAAAAGAAGTATTAACAGCTATGAATATACCAATATTTGAAGTAGCAGGATTTGAAGCAGATGATATTCTTGGTACCATATCAAAAATTAATGATGAAAAAAAAGATATGGAAACATATATTCTTACGGGAGATAAAGATTCATTTCAGTTAATTTCAAATAATACTACAATTATAATGCCAACAACTAAAATGGGGAAAACAGAATATACTTATTATACTCCCAAGCTTCTAAAAGAAAAGTATAACATTGATCCTATTCAAGTTATCGATGTTAAAGCTTTAATGGGTGATTCGTCAGATAACATTCCTGGAGTTCCTGGTATAGGTGAAAAAACAGCTTATTCATTAATAACAGCAAATAACTCTATTAATCAAATATATGAGAATATTGATAATATAAATTGTTCTGAATCAGTTAGAAAAAAACTAATTGATAATAAAGATATAGCATTTCTAAGTTATGATCTAGCAAAAATTGACACTAATGTAGATATTGAAATAGATATTAATAACATTAAAATTAAAGAGCCTAATCTAGCTGAACTAAAAAGTATATTTGAAAGATTATCCTTTAAAAAGTTCTTAGATAGATATGATGAAGTAGCAGATATTGTATCATCAGATAATGCTGATTTTTATAAAGAATTTGAAGAAATAAAATTTATTGATATAGAAAAAAAGTATAATGATTTTAATGATCTAGTAGAATCAAATAAAGAAATGTATGTATCATATATAAATAATACTAAAACTACTTTAGATAATATGTTTGTTATTTTAATAGATGAAGCGATATGTTATATAAAATTAGATGAAAATAACAGAGAAAAAACAGTAGAGTTCTTAAGTAAAGTATGTACTAATAAAATAAATAAAATAGGGTATGACCTAAAAGCTATATATAACTTAGCTTCACAATACAATATAAATTCTTTTGTTAATTTTAATTCTGATGTTAAATTAGCTTATTATTTACTAAATTCTTCTGAAAACAACTTTACAATGGAAAACATTTTATATAAAATTTTAAATGTAACTATGCCAGTAGATGTTGACGAAGAAAAAGAAACTAAAAAGGTTTCACAAACTTCTTTATTTGATGTACTTACTGAAGAAGTTAATAACGAAGAAACTTTTAAAAATGAACTTACAGAAAATCAAAAAAAATATATATACGCATATGTTTTTGCTGTTAAAAAGCTTAACAAAATTCTTATAGAGAAAGTTGAAAAGCAAGGGTTACATTTTATATATTATGATATGGAGCTTCCTTTATCCATTACATTAAATAATATTGAAAATAATGGGATGTTTATTGATAAAGAAAAATTAATACTTTTTGGTGAAGAATTAAATAATATGCTTCAAAAGTTAGAGAAGGACATATATATAGATGCAGGAGAAGAATTTAATATAAACTCACCAATGCAACTTAGTAGGGTATTGTTTGAAGTTCTTGGTATACCTACAGCAAAAAAGAATAAAACAGGGTACTCTACTGATAAGGAAACATTAGAATCATTAAGTAGTCATCATATAGTTATTGACAAGATATTAGAATATAGAAAGGTAATTAAACTTAAATCTACTTTTGTAGACGGTATGATTGAGTGTATACAACAAGATGGAAGAATACGCACAACCTTTATGCAAACTGTAACATCAACGGGAAGAATTAGTAGTATAGAACCAAATTTACAAAATATACCGGTAAGAACAGAATTAGGAGCTAAAATACGAGAATGTTTTATAGCTGAACCTGGTAATATTATAATTGATGCAGATTATAGCCAAATAGAGTTAAGACTTTTAGCACATATGTCAGACGATCAAACAATGATTAATGCATTTATAAATGGAGATGATATTCATACAATTACCGCTTCACAAGTATTTAATGTACCATTAGATGAGGTCACTAGTGAACTTAGAAGCAAAGCAAAAGCTGTTAACTTTGGAATAGTATATGGTATTAGTGGTTTTGGGCTTGCTAAAAATATAAATTCTAGTAGAGCAGAAGCATCAGAATATATTAATAACTATTTAGAAAAATATAATAACGTTAAAGAATTTATGGAAAAATGTATAAAAGACGGGACAGAAAATGGATTTGTTAAAACAATGTTTGGAAGAATTCGCACAACAGATGAATTAAAAGCAAGTAATAA
>CAYXLQ010000001.1:0-10833 GCA_964465775.1 uncultured Clostridiaceae bacterium | reverse complement strand
AAGAACACAATTATGTTTGGAGAAAGAATAGCTATGAATGCGCCTATTCAAGGTACAGCAGCAGATATTATAAAACTTGCAATGAATAAATTGTATAATGAAATAAAAAAAGAAAAACTTAATGCAAAAATTATAATGCAAGTACACGATGAGCTTATAATTGAAGCACCAGAAAATGAAAAAGAAAAAATTATAGAAATAATGAAAAATTCTATGCAAAATATAATAGAGTTAAAAGTTCCTTTAGAAGTTTCAATTAATGTTCGGAAGATCTTGGAGTGAAGCAAAATAATGAAAAATAAAATAAAATACAATAAATTTTTGTCATTTATTATATATACTATTTTACTAATTTTAATTATATTACTGATAATATATATATATAATATATTTAACAAACGTTTAATGTATCCTATTAAATATAACGATTATGTACAAAAATCTGCTAGTGTAAATAAAATAGATCCATATTTGATATATGCAATTATAAGGCAAGAAAGCAAATTTGATTCAAAAGTTACATCAAATAAAGATGCAAAAGGACTAATGCAAGTTTTAGAGTCTACAGCAAAAGAAGTGGCAACTGAGATTGATTATATTGATGAAAATAATTTGGATTTATTTGATCCTGAGACTAATATAACAATTGGTACAAAATATTACAGATGGCTATTAAACAGATATAATGGGAATATGAAGCTTGCATTATGTGCATATAATGCAGGGCCTGGAAATGTTGATAAGTGGATACAAATTGAAGAAATATACAACCATGATAATTTAATAATTTCTGCAATACCTTTTGAAGAAACAAAAAACTATATTGTCAGTGTTATTAATAACTATGATCAATATGTTAAATTATATAAATAGTGAAAATATCCCAATTTAAGGATATTTTCTTTAAATTACTATGAAATATATCAAATCACCTACACAAACATAGGAAAATATGTTAAAATTATTAGGTCATGATTAAATTATTATAAGGTTTTTGAAAGGAGAATTTATATGGCAGGACATAGTAAATGGAATAATATAAAAAAAAGAAAAGAAGCAGTAGATTCTAAAAAAGGAAAGATTTACACAAAATTAGGTAAGGAAATTACTGTTATTGTTAAACAAGGTGGTCCTGACCCTAATATAAATGCTAAGTTAAGAGACGCTATTGCTAAAGCTAAGGCTAATAATATGCCCAATGACAATATAAATCGTTGCATTCAAAAAGCATCTGGGGCAGACTCAACTACTAATTATGAAGAAATATCTTATGAGGGGTATGGTCCTTTTGGAATAGCAGTAATTGTAGAAGCAATGACAGATAATAAAAATAGATCTGCAGCAGATATTAGATGTATCTTTGATAGAAGTGGTGGTACAATGGGACAAACGGGATCTGTTGGTTATATGTTTAATAAAAAGGGTGTTATTATAATTGAAAAGAAAGATAACATAGATGAAGATGAACTAACTCTACTTGCAATTGAAGCGGGAGCTGAAGACTTTATTGTAGAGGAAGAATATTTTGAAATAATAACAGACGTTCAAAACTTTACAAACGTAAGAGAAATATTAGAAAAAGGGGAATTCACTTTAGAAGAAGCCGAAATTAAAATGGTCCCAACAATGAAAAAAGAATTGACTGATGAAGAAATAGAAAAGTTTTTTAATTTTATAGATAAAATGGAAGATAATGATGATGTTCAGAATGTTTGGCATAATGCGGACCTATAAAATCAATAAGAATTTCATAAATAGTAAACATAACTATTGACTTAACATAATTTTTGTGCTAAAATAATAAATGTGAGTTGTTTATGTTAAGGAGGGAATAGCAATGTATTATGAAGATAAGAAAAAGTTTTATCTAAAACAATATGGACCTGCAATTATAATTATAATGATATCATTAGTGCTTATTACAGGTGGAATATATCTTACTACTAAATACGTTGATGAATCAGATAATCATTTAATTGCTACTAAAAAAGATGATGAACAAAATAAAATTGATAAAGAAACTGTAAAAGAAGCAAAATCAGTATCAATAGAAAAAGATATCCCTACAGATTTGAATAAATTAGATGCTCATACAAAATCAAAAGAATATACTGTATACTCTATAAATAGTGAAGGAACAGTAACTTTGGATTTAGGAAATAAAAAATATTTTGAAGTTAATCTTATAGGTGTTGAATATTCAACAAAATATCCAAATTTAAAAGACTCTATGCAAAAGGACTTAAAGAACAAAAAAGTTAAAGTTGAATTTGATAAAAACAAAGAAGAAAACAAGAAAACGTTTGTATATTTATACTTAGATGATGAACTATATAATTCTAAAATACTTAAGAATGGTTATGCTACTTTAAGAGTTGAAAGAAATAATATTTCAAAACTTGCTACATTACTTGAAGCAGAAAAGGAAGCAAAAAAGGCCGGACTAGGTATTTGGAAGTAAATTAATTTGAATGCCGAATTAAAGGTAATAACCTTTAGTTTTCATATATCAACCTCTTATAATCGCCTCTACATTTACATGTAGGGGTGTGTTTTTTACCCATTCTTTAAAGTTGACATAATAGACGGCGTGTGGTATAATAAAAACAGATTTTAAATATATTGAAGGAGGATATACAATTGGGTATTCTTAAAAAGTTAAATGAATGGGGTGGCCTTGCAGAAACAGAGGAAGTGTCTGGAACATTAAAAACACCTGAAGAAGCGGAAGACGTATTTGATGGAACATATCAGATGCTTATAGGACTAAACACGCCTTTGAAATTACCATTTAAAGAAGCAAAAATCACAAACAAATCAGATTTTGAGATCTATCTCACGGAGTGTCAAGAACAGTTAAAAATCGATTTGGAGCGCTTTGGAATTTTATTAAAGCCAAGAAAACATCCAAAAGACGACAACGAACAGGAAGTAAAGGAAACAATATATTCACTCCGAGTATATGTTTGTGAGAAGGGAACTTCAAAATTCGAATTATACAAAAGAGAGAATGGAAAATGGTCTCTTACAAAAGATGGCAAATATCCAAAAAGTCCAGCAAAAAACAAGGACTTAACGAAATCAGTATTCTTTAAATTGATGAAAATGCAAGATGATGAATACGATGACTAAAAAGTATGAAGACACAAGATAACTTCTTGTGTCTTTTGCTATTTAAGTCTCTTATTATTAATTAAATACTCAATGTATTGTAATTTAAAATCAATTTCGCTTAATTTAATTCTTACCAAAGTAGCATTAACAGATTCCATGATATAATCTTTTTTTATATCATTTTCTTTATTTTTAAAATTACGATGAGAATTATCATCAAGTTCTATAAAGAGAAGAGGAGAGCAATACTTATCACTTATAGTAAAATCTATATGTTTACTTCTTATTTTACCAAAATTTGAAAAATCACTTGTATCAATAATATCCGCTAATCTTATTTTAGGGAAGAGATATAACTCATATTTATCAGTTATTTTTTTTAGTTTATAAAAGAAAGATAGTTCATTACGAGTTAAAAGATACTTATTTTTAACTCCAAAAAATGTATAAGACTTTTTAACTTTATTTTTATTATAATCCCATTTAATATATATAATGTTAAATATTAATAATACACATAGTAATATGTATATAAAAATTTGAATCATAGTATCACCAAGATAATATTATAACAAATAGAAACTTTACAATGTCGAATTTTGTCGAAATACAATAAATTTGAAATGTAATTGTTTTAAATACATGATATAGTCTAATAGAATAAAGGGAGGGTGTATTATGATTAATAAACTTTAATTTTTAATTAAAAACAAAAGAAAGAAGAGTAAGATAATAACATTAACATTTACTGACTATCAAATGGATCTAATTATAAAATGTTTATCAAAGGGCTGTAGAAATAATGATATAGATAAATATTTATTTAGAAATTTAGAAAAGGATAAGGCTTGCATATATTACTTACAGAGAATATTAGCTTGTAAATGTAACGAAAGATTTTATAACATTAAAAATAATGATTATTTTATTTTAGATAGAAAAAGTTATTAAAAACAATATAATATATATATAATAAAATATGTAATGTGAGGAAGGGGTATAAATCCCATTATATATTTTATTATTTAATTGCGCAAAATAATAATTTTGTGAAAATCGGGTGATAAGTATTGAGTAAATATAGTCCTTCTGATATAATACATATATATTATCATAAGTATTAAAGTTTTACATCATTATTATATAAATTAATTATTTATACCCTATATTATTCTAAAAATATATTTTTTATATTTATATATACTCTTTTTGCTTTAATACCATGATTACTCGTAACATCTGATTTTAAGCTGTTTTTAAGGATACATAGTATATTACCCCATCAATAAAAACGTCTTAAAATCGATTCTAGAGCGTCGTTTTTTGGAGGTTTTTATGAACAAATCAAACTATGAAGATTTACCTATTATCATGCAAGAATACCTATTTTATATGGCTAGTATTAAAAATAGATCAGCTCATACTATAAAAGAATATTATTATGATTTACGAAATATATTTAGGTTTTTAAAAAGAGATAAATTTAATATTAAAACAGATAATCTAAATGAAATTGATATTAAAGATATTGATATAAACTTTATTAAAACATTAAAGCTAAATGATTTTTATAATTATCTATACTATTTGACTGATGAAAGAAAATCTAAACCAGTTTCTAGAGCTAGGAAAATTTCTACTATTAAATCATTTTTTAATTATTTGTGTAGCAAAGAAAAGTTATTAGATATTAATCCTTGTGTAGATTTAGAAACACCTAAGTTGGGTAAAAGAATACCGAAATACTTAAACCTAGAAGAAGCCCATGCCCTACTCCAGTCAGTTGAAGGTAAACATAAATCTAGGGATTATGCTATGCTAACATTATTTCTAAACTGTGGTTTAAGGCTTTCAGAACTAGTAAACATCAATCTTTCACATATAAGGAATGACATATTAACTGTAATTGGAAAAGGTAATAAAGAAAGAAGTATTTATCTCAATAAAGTTTGTATAAGCGCAATTTCCTCCTATTTAATGGATCGTCCTATTGATGGTGTTATAGATAAGGATGCTCTGTTTTTAAGTAGTAGATATAAACGAATTGGAAGAAGAACCGTAGAAGTTATAGTCAAAAAGCATATTATAATGGCAGGTTTAGACCCTAAAAAATACTCTCCACATAAACTAAGACATACTGCAGCAACACTTATGCATAAACACGGAAATGTAGATATAAGAGCTTTACAACAAATACTAGGACATGAATCAATTTCTACAACAGAAATATATACTCACTTAGATAGTGAAGAAGTAAGAAAAGCTTTAGATAGCAACCCATTAAATAAACTGTAAGCAAATTAACGCCTACAGTTTATTTTTATTCATAAATTGGAACTTGTAATGTTTGTCCTACAATAATATTACTTGAAGACAAGTTATTAATTTTCTTTATATCATATACTACTTGTTGAACATTTAAACTTGAATCTTTATCGCAAATGTTATTTGATATGCCCCATAAAGTATCTCTATTAGACACTATAATTTCTTTTGTATCTTGATTATATTTCCCGAATATTTGGGATGTTAGTATATTAAATAAAAACAATACTGCTAATAAAAATATTACATTAAACATTAATCTATTACCATTTACTTTGTACTTTTTTACTTTTTTCATAATTTCACCTCTTAGAACGTTTGTTCTATATCTGTATTATAATACAAGAACAAATGTTTGTCAAGTGTTTGTTTTAAAAAATTAAAATTATTAAAAAGAGTTACAAATTAATGTAACTCTTAATTATTAACTATGTTTTATTGTGCTTTTTGTTTTAATGTTTTATATTCATACGTTGGTTTTGCGTTTAGTGTAACTACATCTTTAGTAATAATACACTTTTTAATGTTTTTATCTGATGGTACTTCATACATTGCTGTAAGCATGACATTTTCAAGAATAGAACGTAAACCTCTTGCACCTGTTTTTCTTTCTTTTGCAAGTTTTACAATCTCATTTAGTGCATCTTTTTTAAATTCTAAATCTACATCATCCATCTTAAACATTTTTTTATATTGTTTTATAATCGCATTTTTTGGTTTAGTTAAAATGTCTATAAAAGCTTTTTCATCTAGTTGACCTAAGGAAGTTATTATAGGAAGTCTTCCAACAAGTTCAGGAATTAATCCAAATTTTATAATATCATGAGGTAACACATCAGCAAAAATTGTAGCATAATCTATTTCTTTCTTTTCTTTAACTTTTGCACCAAAGCCCATTCCTTTTTCACCTGTTCTTGCTTCAATTATCTTTTCTAATCCTTCAAAGGCTCCACCGCAAATAAACAGGATGTTTGACGTGTCTATCTTAATATATTCTTGTTGAGGATGTTTTCTTCCTCCAATAGGAGGTACAGAGGCAACAGTACCTTCAATTATTTTAAGTAATGCTTGTTGAACACCTTCTCCACTAACATCTCTTGTTATCGATGGGTTTTCTGATTTCCTAGATATTTTATCTAATTCATCAATATATATAATTCCCTTTTCTGCTTTTTCAGTATCATAATCTGCTGCTTGTATTAATCTAAGTAATATATTTTCAACATCTTCTCCAACATATCCGGCTTCAGTAAGTGTAGTAGCGTCTGCTATAGCAAAAGGCACCCTAAGAACCTTAGCAAGAGTTTGGGCTATTAATGTTTTACCAGAACCAGTAGGACCTAACATTAGAATATTACTTTTCTGTAATTCTATTTCATCTATTTTATCTGTGTTTTTAATCCTTTTATAATGATTATATACTGCAACTGATAATACTTTTTTAGCATCATGTTGACCAATCACATATTCATCAAGTATTTTATTTATATACTCTGGTGAAGGAATTTCGTTATTTTCAATTAATTCTGCTTCTATTCTTTCTCCATTATCAATGTCATCAAAAATATCTTCAAGTATAATTTTATTACAAACGTCAACACATTCTTCACAAATAAATATGCCATTTGGTCCTGCAATAATTTTGTTTACTTCACCCTTAAATTTACCACAAAAAGAGCAAAATACCTCATAGTCAGTGTTTTTCTTTTTAGCCATTAAATCTTCTCCTTACAAATCATTTATGCTTTTCATTACTTCATCAATTAATCCATATTCTTTAGCATCATATGCAGATAAGAAATTATCTCTATCTGTATCTTTTTCAATAGTTTCTAATGGCTTACCTGTGTTTTCACTTAATATTTTATTTAATTTTTCTTTAATCATTAATAAATATTCTGTATGAATTTTAATATCGCTTGCTTGACCTTGAACACCACCAAGAGGTTGGTGAATCATTATAGTAGAATTAGGAAGAGAATATCTCTTTCCCTTAGTTCCTGCAGACAAAAGGAATGCTCCCATACTTGCGGCCATACCTGTACATATAGTACAAACATCCGATTTAATATATTGCATTGTATCATAAATTGCCATACCAGAAGTTACACTACCTCCAGGACTGTTAATATACAGATAAATATCCTTTCCAGGGTCTTCTGCATCCAAGAATAGTAATTGTGCTACGATAAGTGACGCAGAAACATCATTAACTTCTTCTCCTAAAAATATAATTCTTTCTTTTAAAAGTCTAGAATAGATATCATAAGATCTTTCACCTTTACTTGTTTGTTCAATAACCATTGGTACTAAACTATTTCTCATATTAATCCTCCTCCTTCTATTTAATTAAACTATTTTTCAATAGCATTTTCAACTAAGAATTTTAATAGTTTTTCTTCCTTGATTCTTTCTTTCATGTAGTTTCTTGCATTTTCATTCGCTTTTAATGAATCTGCATTTCCTTCACCATACTGTTCACTTAATTCTTCTATTTTAGAATCTATTTCTTCAACTGTTGCATCAAAGCTTTCTTGTTTTGATACGCTTTCCATAGCAAGTTTCACTTTAATTTCTTTTAATGCATTTTCTCTAAATTGATTTCTTAGACCTTCCATATCAGTGTTAATCATTTGCATATATTGTTCTAAATTAATGCCTTGGTAAGATAGATTTCCTTCGAAATTTTGTATAGTTGTGTCTATTTGGCTTTCAACCATTGGTTCTGGAATTGTAGTAGTTACCTTTTCTGCCAATTTTTCCATAACTTGATTTTCTCTTTCTGCTACAGCCATTTTTTTTCTGGATTCCACTAATCTTTCTTTAACACTGTTTTTGTACTCTTCAAAAGTATCAAATTCAGATACATCTTTTGCAAATTCATCATCAAGATTAGGAAGCTCTTTTCTTTTAATTTCATGAAGTTTTATTTTAAATACTGTTTCTTTTCCAGCAAGCTCCTTACTATGATATTCTTCAGGGAATTTTGTAGTGATATCTTTTTCCTCTCCTACTTTCATACCTATTAATTGTTCTTCAAATCCAGGAATGAAATTTCCACTTCCTATCTCAAGTTCGTACTTCTCTGCTTTTCCCCCATCAAAAGGAACTCCTTCTAAAAGGCCTTCAAAATCAATTACAGTTAAATCTTTATTTTCAACAATTCCATCTTCAACAGTTAATATTCTTGCGTTTTTTGTTTGTACATTTTCTAATTCTTTATTTAAATCTTCTTCTGATATTTCTTCTGAAACTTTTTTAATTTCTAATCCTTTATAATTTTTAACTTCTATTTCTGGTTTTACATAAACAGTAATAGTAAATTCTAAATCTTTATCTTTACCTATTTCTTTTATACCTACTTCAGGTCTTGCTACTACTTCTAAATTGTTTTCATCTACAGCTTTTTCATATTCTTTTCCAGCTATAATATTAAAGGCTTCATCGTAAAGAACTCCTTCACCATAAGTCTTTTCAATAACATTTCTTGGCACTTTTCCAGCTCTAAATCCTTGGATTTTAAAATGCTTTGAATTCTTTTTAAACGCTTCATCTAGCGCCTCATTAAACTTTTCTTTTTCAATTTTGAATTCTAATATTACTTTTGAATTCTCTTGTTTTTCTATTTTTACACTCATTTTTTCTTCCTCCATTTGTAAATCTATAACTATTGTATTATATCATAAAATTGAATCTTTGCAACACTTACAATTGGTAAATAATGTACAAAAAGCAAGATAAAAAAACAATAGGAGTTGCATGCCCTATTGTTTAGTTAATCTATTTTGTTTCTTGTTCAAAAACATCTTCTATTACTTTATACATCCATGCAGATGAACCCGTATACCAGGTCCAGCCTCCCCTGCCGACATGATCAACATTGGAATATACATCTGCAGCAACAACAAATGGTTCTACCTTATATATATCCGCAATTTTTTTATTATTCGAATGTGAAATAGGATTTAGTATATTTAAAATGTCCATAGCCTTCTCTTTTTCATTTATTTCAAAATAAGCTTTTGCAAGCCATATTGCAGCATGTGTGTATTGACCTCCATTTTCTCTAACTCCAGGAACATATGATTTTATATATCCGGGATTGTTTTTAGGATTATCGAAAGGTGGATATAAAAGTTTTACTATCATATTTTCTCTATCAACAAGATATTTTTCTGCATTTTCTAAAGATGATTTTATCTCTTCCTGACAATCAGGATGATTTTTTAATGCTATTGCCGCCCACGCTTGTGATATTAAATCTATTTTACAATCTGAACTGTCGGGTGTTCCTAAAGGTTCACCATTTTCGAAAAATGCTCTAGCAAAATATTCACCTACATATGCAGAAGAAAGTATCGAATGTTTTAATATATGTCTTTCACTTTGAAAATGCATTTTTGTTACTTCATCTTCAAAGATATCTGCAATTCTCATAAATTTATCTAAAATATCCATCATAAAGAAAGTAAGCCATACTGATTGACCTCTAATAGAGCTAAAACCATCATTCCAATCACCATCTCCAATATCTAGAAGACCATTGCTTCCCTTTCTAGAAAGCCCGTACTTAATAGCTCTAATACAGTGTTCATAAATTGTATATTGTTCTTCTGTTTGTTCAAAAACATCATATATTTCTCTATTGTCTCCCATATCTCTATCTAGTAAGAAAGGAGCTTTTTCATTAAGAATGCTTTTATCTTTTGATATTATAACATATTCTGCTGTAACATAAGGAAGCCACAAATAATCGTCACTAAAGTAGGTTTTTATACCTGCTGAATTATGTTCATGCCACCAGTGGAGAACATCTCCTCTTTCAAATTGCTTAGCTGCATGCTTTATAATTTGCTTTCTTGTGCGCTCTGGCCATGTTCTTACAAGGGCTAAAGTGTCTTGTAATTGATCTCTATACCCGAATGCTCCCCCTGCCTGATAAAACCCAGTTCTAGCAAATAACCTTGATGCTATGGTTTGATATAGTAGCCAACCATTTGCCATAATATCTATATATTCATTACCAGTCTTAAAGTTTCTTACAACTTTTTCTTCCCAGTATTTTTTTGTTTTTTCATACTCTTTTACTACAGCTTCGTTTGTTGAATATTTACTGATAACTCTATTTATATCTTCTTCATTTATAGTGCTACCAAATAGTATTGAAAAATTAGTACTTTCATTTGCACTAAGCAACACATTTATAGATACTTTATAATTTTCTTCATCATATGAAATATCTATATTTTTGTTTTCTGAATTTACTTTTAAATAACTTACAATATCTGAAAAATGTTCATTATATGAATTTTTAAACTCTAAATGGTTATCTCTGTTTCTGCATATATATGTGTATTTGTAAGTTCCTTTGCAACACCTAGAACTAGATCTAGC